>CAZEHU010000248.1:0-5367 GCA_964511605.1 uncultured Myxococcales bacterium | reverse complement strand
CGCCGCGCTCCGCGAGGCGGCCTCGCGCTCCGAGCTGGTCCTCGTGTCCGGCGGGCTCGGGCCCACCGAGGACGATCTCACGGTCGCCGCCGCCGCGCGCGCCGCCGGGGTCGAGATGGTACGCGACGAGCGCAGCCTCGCGCGGATCCGCGAGCGCTTCACCTCCCGGGGGCTGCCCTTCACGGAGAACAACGCCCGCCAGGCCGATCTCCCCGAGGGGGCCAGGGCCCTCGACAACCCCATCGGCACCGCGCCGGGGGTTCGGATGCGGTGGGATGACGCCACCCTCTTCTTCTTCCCGGGTGTGCCCCGCGAGCTCGAGCGCCTCGCCGAAGATCACCTCCTGCCCTGGCTGGAGGCCCACGCCGCCATACGCCCGGTGGCCCGCCACGTGCTTCGAACCTTCGGCAAGACGGAGAGCCAGGTCGCCACGCTCCTCGCACCCCTGCCCCGGGATCCGAGGCTGCATGTCGCCTACCGGGCCACCTTCCCCGAGATCCGGGTGACCCTGGAGGCCTCGGACGTCGACCCGGCCGCCCGTGACGCGCTGCTCGAGGCGGCCGTCGCCCGCTCCCGCGAGCTCCTCGGCACCATCGTCTTCAGCGAGAGCGCGGGGGTGGACCTCGCCCACGCGGTGGTCGCCGGTATGGCGGACGCCCACTCGACCTTGGCGCTCGCCGAGAGCTGCACCGGTGGCCAGGTCGCCTCTATGATCACGGATGTGCCGGGGTCTTCCGCGGTCTTCCGCGAGGGCGCAGTCACCTACAGCAATGAAGCCAAGGTGCGCCGCCTCGGGGTCGAGCCGGAGCTCCTGGAGCTCCACGGTGCCGTCAGCGAGGCGGTGGCCCGCGCCATGGCCTCCGGGGCCCGAGCCACGGCAGGCGCCGACATCGCCGTCGCGATCACGGGCGTCGCCGGGCCCGCCGGGGGCACGGCCGACAAGCCCGTCGGCACGGTCCACTTCGCGCTCGCCACCGAGGAGGGCGTCGTGCACAAGCATCGCCGCTGGCCCTTCGGCCGGGGACGGAACCGCGCGATCTCCGCCTGGTTCGCCCTGGACCTCGTCCGCCGCCACCTGGCCGGTCTCTGTCTGTTGCTGGGACTGATCGCCGCGCCGCTCGGCGGATGCATCTCCGAAGACAAGGGCTCGGAGGGAACCGAGGCGGGCACCGGCGCTCAGGCCGCCGATGGTGCTTCCAACTCCGATGGCCTGGCGTCGGACGCCCTCGACGCCGAGGAGCCTGAGGGGCCCTGCCTCCTCGCCACCCCGACCAGCCTCGCGTTCGGCCTGACCGATGTGGGAGACACCCACATCCTGGAGGTCCAGGTCACGAGCACCTGTGCCGGCCCCACGACCCTGGAGTCCGCGACCCTCGCGGACGGCAAGGGCCCCTTCCTCCTCCAGGCTCCCGAGCTGCCCGCCGAGGTCTCCGCCGACGCGGGCCTCACGATCACCGTGGCCTTCGCCAGCACCGAGGAGGGGATCTTCGAGGATACCCTGATCCTCACCGGGGATACGATCGTCGAGGTGGCCCTCGCCGCCACGGCGGAGCCTCCGGGCCACAACTGATCGCTCCTGGGCGGGACTCAGGTTCGAGCTCGTCGATCCGTGCGGACCGCCCCGACCTCCGCTCGGCCTGCACTTGACATACGTTCAGTATTCCGATCCACTGGGCGCACAGCTAGGACGATTCACCCCAGAGCGAACGACCCGGACCCCCCCCCCTCGCGCCCCCCGGAGGCCGACCATGGCCGCGAAGCAGCCCAACCGCGACAAGACCCTCGAGCTCACCGTCGGCGCCATCGAGCGCCAATTCGGCAAGGGCAGCATCATGCGCCTCGGCGCCGAGGATACGCTCATCGGCGATGTGCCGGCCATCTCCACCGGCGCCCTCGGTCTGGACATCGCCCTCGGGGTCGGTGGCTTGCCCCGCGGCCGTGTCGTCGAGATCTACGGCCCGGAGTCGAGCGGCAAGACGACCCTGGCCCTGCACGCGGTCGCCAACGCCCAGAAGGCCGGCGGCGTGGCCGCCTTCATCGACGCTGAGCACGCCCTCGACGTCTCCTACGCCCGTAGGCTGGGCGTCGATACACAGGACCTGCTGATCAGCCAGCCGGACTTCGGCGAGCAGGCCCTCGAGATCGCCGACATGCTCGTGAAGTCCAACGCGGTCGACATCCTGGTGATCGACTCCGTCGCGGCCCTCGTACCCAGAGCGGAGATCGAGGGCGAGATGGGCGACAGCCACGTGGGCCTCCAGGCCCGCCTGATGTCCCAGGCCCTGCGCAAGCTCACCGGCTCGATCGCCAAGAGCCGCTGCTGCGTGGTCTTCATCAATCAGCTCCGCATGAAGATCGGCGTGATGTTCGGCAGCCCGGAGGTCACCTCCGGCGGCAACGCCCTCAAATTCTACGCGACGGTACGCCTGGACATCCGGCGCATCGGCGCCATCAAGGATGGCCAGGACGTCACGGGCAACCGCACCCGCGTGAAGGTGGTGAAGAACAAGCTCGCGCCTCCCTTCCGCCAGGTGGAGTTCGACATCATGTATGGCGAGGGCATCAGCCGCGAGGGCTCGATCCTCGATCTCGGCGTCGACCGCGCCATCATCGACAAGTCCGGCTCCTGGTTCAGCTACAACGGCGAGCGCCTCGGCCAGGGCCGCGACAACTGCAAGCGTATCCTCAAGGAGAACCCGGACCTGGCCCTGGCTATCGAGCGGGCGATCCTGGAGCAGTACGGCCTCGTGGCCTCCGAGCCCGCGGCCACCGCCACGGCCGCCCCCGCCGTCCAGGCCTGAGCTTGGGGGGAGGGGGGAGCCGCCTCGCGTGGGGAACACGCGCGGCTCACCACCATGCCTCCCCAGCCGCGCTTCTCGGAGCTATAGTCGGGCGGTGGACATCGACCAGATCCTGACCTTCGCGGTCAAGCACGGCATCTCCGACGTGCACCTCAAGACCGGTCGCTCCCCCTACTTCCGTAAGGACGGCGTCCTCGTCCAGCAGAAGGGGGTGCCGCCCTGCTCCGATCAGCTCCTCTTGAGCTACATCAAGAGGATGGCGCCCAAGAACAAGCTCCTGGAGTACCAGGAGACCAACGAGGCCGACTTCGCGTACGCCCTGAAGGGGCAGGGCCGCTTCCGCGTGAATGCCTTCCGCCAGCGCGACCACCACGGCCTCGTCTGCCGCCACATCCCGGCGCGGGTCAAGAGCCTCATCGAGCTCGAGATGCCGCCGGTGCTGGCGAAGATCGCCCTGAGCCAGCGGGGCATCATCCTGGTGACCGGCGCTACCGGTAGCGGCAAGTCGACGACCCTCGCCGGCATGATCCAGCACATCAACGAGAACCGGCCCTGCCACGTGCTCACGATCGAGGATCCGATCGAGTTCACCTTCGAGGATGACAAGGCCCTCATCAACCAGCGCGAGGTGGGCCGCGACACGCCCGGCTTCGCGCGCGCGCTCAAGGCTTCCTTGCGCCAGGACCCGGACGTGATCCTGCTCGGCGAGCTCCGCGACATCGAGACCACCGAGACCGCCATGCACGCCGCGGAGACCGGCCACCTCGTGTTCGCGACCCTGCACACCGTCGACGCGATGGAGACCATCTCCCGGGTCATCGGCATGTTCCCGCCGCATCAGCAGACCCAGATCCGGCTCCAGCTCTCCACGATCCTCAAGGGGGTCATCAGCCAGCGCCTCGTCCGGACCCTGGGCGGCGGACGAGCGGCGGCCTGTGAAGTCATGGTCTACAGCGAGTTCGTCAAGGACCTCATCGCCGACCCCCACCGCACCCACGAGCTGCCGATGGCCATCGCCCAGGGTGGCACCACCTACGGCATGCAGACCTTCGATCAGGCCCTGCACAAGCTCTGGAAAGCGAAGCGCATCGACGAGGCGGAGGCCCTGACCAACGCCACGAATCCCAGCGAGCTCAAGATGCGCATGGAAGGCATCGACGTGGACTGAACGGCACGGCCGCGCGGTCTGACGGTTGACCTGTGGCCGCTCGCTGCCACAATCCGCGCCTCCCTGGACTCGGAGCGCAGCCTTGAGCACGTCCACGACCCCTCCTCCGCCCGGCGCCGAAGGCCGCCCGACCACCGCGGCAGGCATCCGGGAGGCCTTCGAGGCCTTCTTCGTCGGCCACGGGCACCGCGCTATCCGATCCTACGCCCTGATCCCGCCCTCGGACCCCACGCTCTACTTCGTCAACGCCGGCATGGTGCAGTTCAAGGACATCTTCGTCGGGGCACGCGCGGTCGACTACAACACCGCCACGAGCTGCCAGAAGTGCCTGCGGGTCTCCGGCAAGCACAACGATCTCGAGAACGTGGGCCGCACCGCGCGCCACCACACCTTCTTCGAGATGCTCGGCAACTTCAGCTTCGGCGACTACTTCAAGGAGGGCGCCATCCGCCTCGGCTGGGACTTCCTCGTCGATGTCCTGGGCCTGGACGCGAGCCGTCTGCACGTGACGGTGCATCCAGACGATGACGAGGCCTGGGACCTCTGGAGGGATACGATCGGCCTGCCGGAGGAGAGGCTCCACCGCGATGAGGAGAACTTCTGGGCCATGGGGGATACCGGCCCCTGCGGCCCGTGCTCGGAGATCCACTTCGACCAGGGTCCCTCGATGTCGGGCGGCCTCGAGGTGCCCTTCGGGGATCCACGCGGGGAGCATCGCTACCTCGAGGTCTGGAACCTCGTCTTCATGCAGTACGAGCGCTCCGAGGACGGCACCCTGAGCCCCCTGCCCAAGCCCTCGATCGACACCGGCATGGGCCTCGAGCGCATCACCGCGGTGCTCCAGGGGCAGACCAATAACTACGATACCGACCTCTTCCTGCCGATCATCGAGGCGGTGGCGAAGCGCGCTGGCGTGATCTACCGCGACGACTCAGAGAGCGACGTCGCCCTCCGCGTGATCGCCGACCACAGCCGCGCGACCGCCTTCCTGGTCGCCGACGGCATCTACCCGGACAACGAAGGCCGCGGCTACGTGCTGAGGCGAGTGATGCGCCGCGCGATCCGCTTCGGCCGCATCCTGGGCCTCGACGGCCCCTTCCTGGTCGATACCTGCGCCCAGGTGGTCGAGATGATGGGGGAGGCCTACCCCGAGCTCGTCGAGGGCGCCGAGACGATCGAGCGCATCGTCGCCCAGGAGGAGAAGCGCTTCGGCCGCACCATCACCGCTGGCCTCAAGCGCCTCGGCGAGGAGACCCGTCGGCTCGCGGAGAGCGGCGAGAGCCTCCTCGAGGGCCGGGTGGCCTTCGAGCTCTACGATACCCACGGCTTCCCCCCCGATCTCACCGCCCTCATCCTCGCCGAGGAGGGGCTCGGATTCGATCAGGCAGGCTTCGACGA
>CAZEHU010000247.1:0-5376 GCA_964511605.1 uncultured Myxococcales bacterium | reverse complement strand
ACCTCCACCCGAGCCCTGCTCGAGGCCGCGGCCGCGGCCCGCAGCCCCGCGAGCCTCCCAGGCGGATTCCACGTCCGGCGAGCGCTGGCCACCGACCGCCTCGTGGAGCTGACCCTCCACGCCGGGAGCGGGAGCGCGAGCGCCGCCGCCTGGCCCGGCGCCGCCCCCGGCTCGGGCCTCCAGGCCGCCGGCTTCACCTGGATCTACGATGGCCGGGACGAGGAGCTGTACCGCGGGGGCCTCGGCGAGGCGGTCGAGGCCCTGCTCGAGCGCGTGGGCCTGGCACCCGCTGCCCGTCCGGCGCCGCCCCAACAGCTGCGAGTCCCCTCCGAGGCGCGGGCGGCTCATTGGCATCGCGCGGGGGATCGCGAGCGCCTCGCCGAGGCCCTCGAGGCCGCCCTCGGGGCCAGGGTCTCGATCCCGGAGGAGGCCGACACCCCCTGGCTCGTTGCCCACCTCGGCGCCTCCCCCCTGGCTCTGGTCCTCTGGCCCGCGGCGGCCGAGACCCGCTGCCTTCGGGTGGGGCCCATCGCCTACGCCTACCGCTCCGAGGATCGGGAGCGCCTCTTCGGCGGCCCCCTGCACGACAGCTTCCGTCAGGCCCTCGAGCGGGCCGTCGAGGCCCTCAGCTCCACACCATGAAGGCGCCGCGCTCGGCGTCGGCGGCGATGAAGGAGTGGGCGGTCACGCGGCGGGTGGGGCCCTCGGTGGTCGCCACCTCGTGGTAGCGATCGGCGTCGAAGATCACCAGATCCCCCGAGGCCGGTCGCACCGCCGCGCGGGCCGTCTCCTCCAGGATCCCCCGGAGGTAGTCCGAGCCCCGCGCCCGCCGGAAGCGCTCGTCGACCGGCCGCCAGGCCCGATCGTAGACCACCAGATCGCCGCCTCGCTCCGGCATCTGGAGGTAGACATTCCACGTGAGGTTGAGCGGGAAGGAGGAGATGGCCAGCCCCAGCTCCCGGCGACGGGCATCGCTGTGGAGCGCCGCGCGTGAGCCCTCCTCTACCGCCTGGACGAGATCGGTAGCGTAGGCGCGCCCGGCCTCCTCGGGCTCGAGATCCTCCCAGCCGGTGGCGGCCGCAAGGGCAGCGCGCACGCTCGCGAGGGCGTCGTCGCCCCCCTCGAAGAGAGCGCGGACCGCGGCGTTGGTGGCGGGCGCGGCGTCGAAGTAGGCCTCGACGTGGGGTAGCTCCTGGAGGAGCGCGCGACCTACGCGGAGCGTGCGTGCGGTCTCGTAGTCGTACCAGGTGTGGAGCGGGCCCACAGCGCCGAGGAAGCGCGCGCTGACCTCCCCCGCCCACGCCAGGTCGAGGAATCCGGGCACGTGCACGTACGCCAGCTCCCCGCGGGTCACAGCCAGCACGTCCTCGCCCTCGAGGCGCTCGCGCCTCAGCCCCCGCCAGGTGGATTCGGTCAACGCTCCTCGCCCTCCTCTCCGGTCGGGCCCGGAGGTCCGAGGTCCGCCATCAGGGCCGCCCAACCCTCGAAGGTCAGCGCCTGCGGGCCGTCGCTCAAGGCCTCGGCGGGGCAGGGGTGGACCTCGACCATCAGGCCGTGGGCACCCACGGCGAGGGCCGCGCGGCAGAGGTCCGGGATCCAGCGGCGCGTGCCGGCGGCGTGGCTGGGATCGACGATCACCGGCAGGTGGCTACGCTCGCGCACAACGGGCACCGAGCTGAGATCGAGGGTATTGCGGGTCGCGGTCTCGAAGGTGCGGATGCCCCGCTCACAGAGCACCACCTGCTGGTTGCCGTGGGCGAGGACGTACTCGGCCGCGGCGAGCCACTCGTCCACGGAGGCCATCAGGCCGCGCTTGAGCATCACCGGACGATCCACCGCGCCCGCCGCCTTGAGGAGGGCGAAGTTCTGCATGTTGCGCGCCCCGATCTGCAGCATGTCGGCGATCCTCGCGACCGGCGCTACGTCCTTGGGGTGGAGCACCTCCGTGACGATGGGCAGTCCCACGGCGCGGCCAGCCTCCGCGAGCAGCTCGAGGCCCTCGTAGCCCAACCCCTGGAAAGCGTACGGCGAGGTGCGCGGCTTGAAGCAGCCGCCCCGAAGGACGTGGCCGCCCTGATCGTGCACGGCCGCCGCCGCGGCCATCACTTGCTCGCGGCTCTCCACGCTGCAGGGGCCGGCGATGATGATGGGCTCCGCCCCTCCGAACTCGGCGTCGCCGACCCGCACGCGGCTGTCCTCGGCGCGGCCGAGGCGCGAAGCCAGGCGGTACGGCTTGCGGGCGAGGAGCTCTCGGACCACCTCGGCCTCGCTGGTCGGGGCGGGGGCCGGAGGGGGCGCCGGGTCCGCAGGCGCGGCGCTGGCGGCCCCGGCGGGCCTGGCCTTCGCCAGCTTCTCGGTCGTGCGAGCGGGGTAGGAGCCGAGCACCTTCAGGAAGCGGGCCTCCGCACGGGCGGCGTCCAGGGCCTCCGCCACCTCGGGATCGGCTGCGTTGCCCTCGAGGTCGACGTAGAACATGTAGTCCCACGGCATGTCGCGCCTCGGGCGGGACTCGAGCTTCGACAGGTTCAGCCCGTGATCCGCCAGGGCGTTGAGGACCGCCAGGAGGGCCCCGGGCTCGTGCCGGGTGCCCACGACGAGCGAGGTCTTGCACGGCAGCCGCAGGTCCGGGGTCACCGCCTCGCGTGCGACCACCACGAAGCGCGTCCGGTTGTCGGCGAGATCCGCGATCCCACGCTTGAGCACGTGGAGATCGTAGGCCCGCGCGGCCTCGAGGCTGGCGATGGCGGCCTGGGAGGGATCCTGGTCGGTCTGCACCTTGCGGGCGCTCAGGGCGGTATTGCCGAAGGCCTGGACCTCCACCCCCTCGAGGGAGCGCAACAAGCCGCGGCACTGGCTCAGGGCCTGCTCCCGCGAGATCACACGGCGGATGTGGGTCAGGGGCATCGGCTCGAGCGTGAGCAAGCAGTGCTCCACGGTGATGACCTCCTCGCCGACGAGGCGGAGGTCGAGCTCGTCGATGAGATCCCAGGTCTCCGGGATCGTGCCGCTCAGGGTATTCTCGATAGGCAGGACGGCGTAGTCCGCGTCGCCATCGCTGACCGCCTCTCCGAGGGCGCGGAGGTGATCGAGGCCGTCGAGGCGGACGCTATCCTCTCGCCCTGCGAAGTGCTGGGCCGCCGCCATGTGGCTGAAGGCCCCCGGCGCCCCCTCGTAGACCACGCGGGCCCGCTGGCCCTCGACGTCGGCCGCTCCGACGCCGGTCAGCGCTCCCTCCTGCACCCGCACGGAGTGGTCGAGGATCTCCCGGTACAGGCGGGCTACCAGAGCCTGGTCCACGCCCGCCGCGCGGCCGAGCTCCGCGACGCGCGTCAACAGGTCCTCCTCCCGGGCCGCGTCCCGGACGGGCTCGGCGGCCTCCGAGGCGAGCTTGTGGTCGGCTACACCTCGGACGAGCGCGACACGCTCGGCGAGCGCGTCGACGATCCTTCGATCCACCGCGTCCAGCGCCTCGCGCGCGCCCGCGAGGCCGCTCCGCTCCGCTTCGCTGTTCATCGTCGAACCCTCAGCCGGGCGGCCAGCGCATGGCGCGCCCACCCAAGACGTGGAAGTGCAGGTGGAAGACGCTCTGCCCCGCGCCCGCGCCGCTATTGGCCACCACTCGGAAGTCCGCCAGCCCCTCCATCTCAGCGACGAGCTTGCAGACGTGGAGGAGGTGTCCGACCAGGGGGACGTCCTCCGGCCCCATGGTGCCGACGCCGACGATGGGCTCCTTGGGGATGACCAGCACGTGGGTCGGGGCGGCCGGCGCGATGTCGCGAAACGCGAGGGCCCGATCGTCCTCGTAGACGATATCCGCGGGCAGCTCCCGCTCGATGATCTTGGTGAACAGGGTGCTCATGGCGCTCGATACCCTCCTGGACTGAATTGCCGCCAGCGCGCGCGTGGCAGCTCGATCCTGCGGCCGTCCACCACCAGCTCCGGATCCCGCACGATGAGGTCGGCGTGGCGAGGACTGTCGCGGGCCCCGCCGAAGTGGGCGTTGCCGCCGACGGCCACGTGCACCGTGCCGGCCGACTTCTCGTAGAGGGTGCCGATCTGCCAGGGAGGCGCCCAGGGGTTGGTGCCGATGCCCAGCTCGCAGAGCGGCTCGATGCCCACCCCCAGCTCGTCCCCGAGCTCTGGGCTCGGGCGGCCGTCGGCCCGCTCGACGCCGACGCAGAGGCCCCCCACGAAGCGAGCGAGGTGGGGCTCCCCGACGAAGCGGAACGCGACCACACCCTCCGCGGAGTCCTCGAGCGCCGGGGCGTAGATCTCGCCGCCGGGCAGGTAGACCGCGGGCTCCTCGGGGCCAAGCACGCAGTCCTCCGCGAGGAAGCGCCGGCTCGCTACGGAGAGCTGCACATCGGTGCCGTGGGGGCAACACAGCTCGACGCGCTCGGCGCCCTCGAGCTGGGCGCCGAGCCTCGCGTTGTCCCGGCGCATCGCCCCATAGTCGATGTCCAGGGCGCGCTCGAAGATCGTGGCCATAGCGCGGGGGCGGAGGTCCACCTCCGCGTCCCGGCGCGCGCCACGTGGCCACTCGAAGAAGATCAGGTGGTGGCCCGCGGCCTTGAGGGCCTCGCGATGCTCCATGGCCTCGATGCCCAGCCGCCAGTCCTCCTCGAAGGGCTCCTCCCAGGGCTGGCCGCCGTAGAGCACCAGCAGGGGCTCGAGCTCCGGCGCGGGGGCGGGCACCCAGAGCGCTGCAGCCTCCTCGCGGCTCCCCTCCGCGTAGCGGGCGTCCTCCACGAGCCTGAGGCGGACCTCCGATCCGAGGGCCTCGAGCGCCTCGGCGAGGTGCCGCGCGGTCTGGGCGCAGAGCGCCGGGAAGAGGACCAGCGCGCGCGAGGCACGCACGCCGGCCGCCTCCAGCACATGGCGTGCGGTGGCCGGGTCGACGGGTGGCGGTGTGAGGTCCATCATCCGGCGCCGCAGCCTACACCAAGCCCGGAGCCCATGCCGCCAACCCCCTACGATCTTGTCGCCTTCGATCTCGATGGCACCCTCATCGATACACGCGAGCCCATCTGGAAGACGCTCCACCGGGAGCTGGGCACCGATCGTGAGGAGCGCCGCGAGGTGATCCGCCGCGCGCGCGCGCGGGAGATCAGCTACGACGAGTGGTTCGAAGCGGATCTCAGGATGCTGCGGGCCGCCGGCGCCACCGAGGAGGCGATCATGCTCGTCGCCCGGAGGCTCTCCATGGCCCCGGGCGCGGAGGCCCTCGTGCGGGATCTGCGAGGCGCGGGAGTCCGTGTCGCTGTCATCTCCGGCGGGCTCGACGTCGTGGCCCACGAGGTCCTCGGCGCGCTGGAGCTCGATCACCTCTCTATCAACCGTGTGCGCTTCGATACGGAGGGGCGTATCAGCGGAGGC
>CAZEHU010000246.1:0-5389 GCA_964511605.1 uncultured Myxococcales bacterium | reverse complement strand
TCGGGGCCGAGCTGTGATCCCCCCCCTCCGGGCAGGGCCACCACTGCACGCAAGGCCAATACGCGCTTGGCAGATCTCGTGGATGGGCGCGCTCCTCGCCCTCCTCCCCGCCGCCAGCCGAGCGAACCCCCTCGACGCCTTTGGCTTCACCGCCCGCGGCCAGGGTATGGCGAGCGCCGTCACCGCCACGACCCGGGACGTCGCGGCGACCTACTACAACCCGGCAGGGCTCGCGGCCTCCGACGCCCTCACCTTCGAGCTCGGGTGGACCTTCGCCCAGCCCCGCCTCTCCCTCGGGGCCGGCGATATGGACGTCGACGCCCACCGCGGCTTCCAGGGCGGCTTCGCGCTCGCCGGCCAGGTCCTCGACCGGCGGGTGGGCTTCTCGATCGGCCTCAGCCTGCCCGATCGGCAGATCACCCGCGTGCGCGCGCTGCCCCAGCGCCAGCCGCGCTTCGTGCTCTACGACAATCGCCCCCAGCGCATCGTGCTCAGCGCGGCCCTGGCGCTCGAGCTCTGGGAGGATCTGTACCTGGGGGCCGCGCTCACCTTCTTGTCCAACGCTGTGGGGCGCCTCGAGATCGAAGGCAGGCTCGACGTCAGCGAGCAGGACACGGCCCTCATCTCCAACGTCTACGAGGATCTCACGGCGAAGCGCTATCCCACCGTCGGCGTCCAGTGGCGAGGTCACGAGCACCTCCGCCTCGGCGCGAGCTTCAGGGAGCAGTTCGAGCTGAAGCTCGCGGTCGAGGTGCACGTAGCCGGCGACATCTTCATCAGCGACCTCAACCCCGACGAGGCCCTCTTCGAGGGGGCCTTCTTCGATACGGGCACCCTGAACCACAACCACTTCTCGCCACGCCAGCTCACCCTCGGCGCCGCCTGGGAAGAGGAGCGGTGGCTCGTGGAGGTCGACGTGTCCTGGCTGGACTTCAGCCGCTTCCCCTCCCCCACCGCCGAGGTGGACTTCGACCTCGACATCCCGGGGGCCTCCTTCGACATCCCGGAGACCGAGGCGATCGATCCCCCGCGCTTCCACGACATCCTGGTGCCGCGGCTCGGCGCCGAGCTCGAGGTGGCCCGTGGCGAGTCGGCCACGCTGCGCTTGAGGGCCGGCACCTTCTTCGAGCCGAGCCCGGCGCCCGATCAGCCCGGCCGCACCAACTACGCCGACCCCCCGAAGATCGGAGCGAGCCTCGGCCTCGGGCTGGCGTGGGACGCGGCACCCAGCGTGCTGCCGCGCCCCATCGAGCTGGACCTCTCCGCCCTCCTCGTCGCTCTGCCGGAGCGGGAGTATCGCAAGGACGATCCTGCCGATCCGGCGGGCAGCTACGTCGCGTCGGGCCTCGTCTGGGGGCTCACCGCCGGCTTCAAGACGAGGTTCTGAGGTGCGCCCCCTCGCCGGCCTCCTGCTCAGCGGCGTCCTCCTCGTGGGCTGCGCGGCGCTCGGTGGGGGTGGTGGTGGCGGGGACGCCCGCCCCGATCGTGGGATCGTCGGCTACGAGCCCCTCGTCGAGGAGGGGCTGGCCCTGCCGCCCGCGGTCGACGAACAGGGCGATCCCATCGAGGAGCTCCGCGCCCCGAGCCTGGTGGTCGGAGAGCAAGGTACGCTCTGGATCTATGCAGAGCGCCGGCTGCTCGAGGATGACAGCCGCGCCATCGTTCGCACCGGGACCGAGGACCTCGAGACGTGGTCGGAGCGAGAGGTGATCCTCGAGGACGCCGGCTCCCCTGGGATCCTGCGCCTTGGCGCGGACTGGCACCTCGCGTTCGAAGAGGGCGGACAGCTCCACCTCGCCGAGAGCGCCGACGGCCTCGCCTTCTCGGAGACCGACGCGCTCGGAGAGGGGATGGAGCCGAGCCTGTCGCCCGACGGGAGCGGCGGGCTCACGGTGGTCTACGAGCTCGGCGGCGCCATCCTGAAGGACGGCGAGCTCCTGGCCGAGGAGGCCGGCAGCCCGGAGCTCCGCCCCAGCCTCGATCCCCTCGGTACACCCCTCGAGCGCCTCTGGACCTCACGGAGCGGCGACCTGCAGTTCCACGCGGCCTTCGAGGGGGGCGAGCTCTCGCCCTACCCCTTCAACCCGGTGCTCGAGGGCAGCGGCGGCGACGCCCTCTCCGATCCCTCCAACCTGCGCTGGGGCTCGACCTATGTCCTGGCGGCGAGCCAGAGCGACGGACTCCAGCTCTTCATCAGCACGCCCGACAATCCCACGGAGACCTTCTGAGCGACCCAGCACCCTCGCTCAGGGAGCGCAGGGGGGGTTCGGCTCCCCCGGGGTGCCGAGGTGGCTGCCGTCGCCGTAGGCCTGCGCGGCCGTACACCAGCTCGCCGGCACGTCGTTGTCCTCGGCGCTCATCGCGCCTGGATCCAGCGCCATCGCGGCGCCGACCGCGCCGGGCCAGCCAAGGCCCCAGACCACCTGATCGATGGGCTGCCCGCCGCACTCGAGGGCGAAGGCACCGAAGATATTGCCGAGGGAGGCGCCCAGGGATGCCGCGTCCGCCTCGAGGCCCGCGCTGGCCCCCGGGTCGAGGGTCGCTGCCAGGACGAGGTAGTCCCCAGCGGCCACGGGCAGCGGTGGCGAGGCCGGGAGCTCGACCCAGGCGCCGTTGGGATCGCCGAGGCTGCAGCCCGCCAGGTCGAGCGCGGCCCCGGTCGGGTTGTGCAGCTCCACCCACTCCCCCAGGTCCGGCGGCGGCGCTGCGCTATCCCGCAGGAGCTCGGTGATGAGGAGGTCGCCCTCGAGCGCCGGGGCCGCGATGGGCTCCGCGCAGCCGTCCCCAGCGCATCCGCCAAAGGGCGCACAGTCGAACGCCGTTGCCGGATAGGTGCAGCTCGCTCCCCCTTGTCCATCCTGCACACAGAGGCCCGGGGCCGGGCTGGCCTCGAGCAGACCCTCGGCGCAGGTGGTCGGCGGGGGCTCGAGGCAGGGGTTCGGTTGGCAGGCCCCCTCAGAGACCTGCCAGAGGCCCGCGGCGCCCGGATCGTAGACCCCATCCCAGCTCGCCCCATCGCAGTACGTCCAGCTCTGCCCGAAGTCGGCGCTGACGCGGGCCGCGAGGGCGCGTGGCCCCACGATGGCCGGCGCCACCAGGGCGATCCAGCGGTCCTGGTCGGGGGCATCGTCATCGCTCCACTCCTGGTCCGGGGTCGCGTCGGACCACAACCACGCGCCTTGTGCGCTGCCGCCGCCGGGAGGTGTCGAGCCCTCCGGCCCCAGCCCGAGCTGTACAAAGAGGCCCGGGGGAGCGTCGCTGAAAGGCGTAGCGTCCGTCACTCCCACATCGAGGAGGAGGGCGGAGGCCTCGAGTGGCTCGCCGGCCACGGCCAAGGCCTCGAGGGGACCCAACACCTGGCACGCGTCCACCCAGGGGTCGGGGGGCGGGCAGAGGCCGTTGGGCTGGCCCGGGCTGCCCTCGGTGATGCACCAGTGCAGGGGCAGGTCGTTGTCCTCGGCGGAGAGGCGATCGTCCGAGAGGCTGAGCACCGCCCCCACCGGGATGGACCAGCCGGCCTCCGAGTCCCAGGCCACCGCGTCGATCAGCGACTCGCCATCGCAGATCAGGCGGACCTCACCGGCGCTATTCGGCAGGGCGACGGCCTCGCCGTAGATCAGGTCCGGGAGTACGTCCCCGAGCACCTCCGGATCGTCGGAGCGGGCGAGGACCTTGCGCTCCCCTGGCTCGAGCAGCAGGGCCGAGGGCTCGTCCGCGTCCACGGTCCAGGTGCCGGCGGCGGACTCCAGAGCGCAGCCGGCGAGGGTCGTCAGCTCCTTGGCGGTGGACGTGAGCTCCAGCCACTCCCCGGCGCCGCTCGCCCCCGGTCCGGCGGGCACGATGGCCAGCTCGGTCAGCACCGCCTTGCCTGCGCTCGGGGTCGGCGGGAAGCCGACACAGAGCCCGTCTTCGCAGACCGCGCCCTGGGCCACGCAATCCTCGAGGACCTCCACGTCCCACTGGCAGTGGGGCTCGGGCGCGTCCCCGCTGCCGGTGATGTGGCAGAGGGCCGGCCCGCTCAAGGTCACCGCCCGGCCCTCGTCACAGGCCTCGGCAGGCGGCTGCCCGCAGGGATCGGGCCAGCAGACGCTCGGCGCCACCTCGAGGGCGACGGCGTCCGCGGGATCGAAGCCATCCTCGGTGCCGGTCCGATCGCACTCGGTCCAGGTGTGGCCCGAGTCCGCGCTGGCCCGGAAGGCCAGGATCCAGCTCCCCGGCGCCGGCAGGGTCGTCAGGCCGTGGTAGCCATCGTCCAGGGCGGAGACGCCCGCGGCGCCCGCGTCGAACGAGAGGTTGGCCAGGGCGGGCGTCCAGCTCCACGCCTCGAGACCTTCGCCCGGGGCGCCGATGCCCAGCTCGACGACGATGGAGGGATCGACGTCCGTGGCCGGCGAGGTATCGGTCAGCCCGTCCTCCTGCACGTAGAGCTCCACCACCAGGCTGGTCCCCGCGCTCCCCTCGAGGAGCGCCTCGCCGGGGATCCAGCAGTCGTCGAGCGGCTCCTCGTCGCCGGAACAGGGAGGGTTGGGCTCGCCGGGGCTGCCTAGACCTCCGGCGCCGTACACGCCCCCGGCGGGGGTGGAAGCACACCACGACGCCGGCTCGTCGTTGGCCGATTCGTCGATGCTGTAGGGGCTGAGCGCGAGGGAGGCGCCGGGCTCGATCGGCCAGCCGGACTCTGGCGCGAGCGGCACCGCATCGATCAGCAGCCGGCCCTGGCAGCGGAGCTCGAGCGCCTCGCCTTCGGGATCAAAGAGGAGCGCGCTGCCCCACGCCTCGTCGATGGTCACGCCCCCATTGGCGGTGGTGGTCGCCGAGGGGCCGAGCACCCGGCGCCCGCCGATGCCGACGGTCAGCGCCCCGAGGGTGGTCTCGAGCGCCCCGGAGCTCAGGGTGCACCCCTTCAAGCCCCACGCGCTTACGGTGGGGTTCGTGATCTCCACCCACTGTCCGAGGGCCGGCTGCACGTTCAGGGGATCGAGCATCACCTCGGTGATGATCAGGTGGCCGGCCTGGGAGGGTGACAGGGACTGGGCGCCGCAGGTGGCGCTGCCGCCGAGGCAGACCTGCCCGCTCGAGCCGCAGTCCACCGGCGTCGGGGGGTAGGCGCAGATCGGCTCGAGGCCGTCGAGGGTGCAGATCGCAGGCTCGACGCCGAACTTCACGGCCGTGATGCCGTCGGGGGCACAGGAGTCCGAGGGGGGCTCGGTGCAGGGATCGGCCGCGCAGGGATCGGGGAGGACGTGCACCAGCGGCAGATCGCTGGGCTGAAAGCCATTGGCCGAGCCGGGCTCGGGATCGCAGAGGCTCCAGGTCTCGCCGGCGTCCAGGGAGACCCGCGCCACCGCCACGGCGTCCGCCACATCGATGAGGGTGAAGGACTTCGACC
>CAZEHU010000245.1:0-5399 GCA_964511605.1 uncultured Myxococcales bacterium | reverse complement strand
GCTGGCCCGGCTCGCTCGGCGTGTGCACCGGCCTCTCGGCCCGCGGCTTCGCGCTGGTGATCAACGCGGTCAGCTGCCCCGAGGGAACGAGCCTGATCGGCTACCCGGTGCTGCTGCACCTGCGCCGCGTGCTCGAGGACGCCGAGGCGCGTGCCGCGATGGAGCGCCGGGGACGTGTCCGGGCCGAGCAGAGCTTCGCGTACCCGGTCCTCGTCGAGCGCCTGGAGGAGTGGCTGGTGGGCCTGCTTCCTGCTTGACTTCCCTGGCGGCCCTCGCCAGAACCGCCCCATGGCCAAGACCGGGAGCAGGAAGAAGGGCGGGACCCTCGCGCCGCGACGTCCCCAGCGTCGTCGCAAGCGCAAGACCTTCCGCGTCGCGATCACGGGCTGCCGCTCGTGGCTGGGCGAGCGCCTCGTCGAGGCCCTCGAGCGTGAGCCCGCCTGCGAGCACATCCTCGCCCTCGACATCGCGCGTCCCCGCAACGGCGGCGACAAGACCCGCTTCATCCGCGTCGATCTGACCCACCCGGACTCCGATGTGCGCATGGCGGCCCTCCTCGATCAGGATGGCATCGACACCCTGGTCCACCTCGCTTTCCTCAGCTTCCCGAGCCACGCGAGCGGCTGGGCCCACGAGCTCGAGGCGATCGGCTCGATGTACGTGATGAACGCGGCCGCCTCCTCGAGCGTGCGCAAGGTCGTCATGGGCTCCACGACGATGGTCTACGGCGCGAACCCGGACAACCCGAACTACCTGACGGAGGGCCACCGCCTTCGCGGCGTGCGAGGGTCCCGCTGGGTGAAGGATAAGGTCGCCGCGGAGCGCGAGCTCGCGGTCCTCCAGCGCGACTTCCCGAAGATCAAGACCACCTGCCTGCGCTTCGCCACCACCCTCGGCCCGACGGTCCGCGGCTTCTTCCCCAGGGTGTTCAGCCGCCGCGTGCTCGTGCAGCTCATGGGCTACGACCCGCTGATGCAGTTCCTGCACGAGGAGGACGCCGCCTCGGCCCTGCTCAAGGCGGTGGTCGAGGATCACCCCGGCGTCTTCAACGTCGTCGGCGAGGGCGTGCTCTACTACTCCCAGGCCATCGGGCTCGGAGGCCGCGTCCCCGTCGTGGTGCCGCAGCTCCTCGCGGAGCCCGCGACCTCGGCCCTCTGGAACCTCCAGCTCGTCGATGTGCCCGGGGTCTTCCTCAGCTACTTCAAGTATAGCTGGTGCGCCGACGGACGGCGCATGCGGGAGGTCTTCGGCTTCGAGCCGCGGCATACCTCACGCGACACCCTGCTCTGCTACTACGACGCCCTCGCCGATCGCAGGGGCTCGGAGGCCGCGTGATGGGCAGCTCTCCCCCGGAGATCCACGCACTCGACGGCGGCAAGGAGGAGGCCGGCGTCGAGCCCGCCGGCCAGAGCACCCGCGACAGCCAGGTGGGCGAGCTCTGGGAGGCCGAGCAGGACGTCCTCAGCCTGCAGCAGATCAAGGACGCCCTGGGCTCCCTCGCCGCCGAGCCGCCCATCGCCGCCCTCCTCGACATCGTCGATCGGGTGGGCCTCGATACCCTCCGCGAGGCGGTCGCCAAGATCCTGACCGCCCCGCCGGATCGCCCCATCGACGACTTCGGCCTCGATCCGGTCTTCTACGACGAGATCTTCCCGGCCGTCGAGTGGCTGCACGATAGGTACTTCCGCGTCACCACCACCGGAGCGGAGAACGTGCCGGAGTCCGGTCGTGTGCTGGTCGTCGCCAACCACTCGGGCACGCTGCCCTACGACGCCGCGATGCTCGCCACCACCGTGCGCATCCACCACCCGATGCGCCGGCACCTCCGCCCCTTGGTGGAGAACTTCGTCTACTACATGCCTTACCTCGGCCGCTTCATGGCCCGCGCCGGCGCCGTGCGCGCATGCCAGGAGAACGCCACGGCGCTCCTCGAGGCGGATCAGGCGGTCCTCGTCTTCCCCGAGGGCGTCAAGGGCGTCGGCAAGCTCTACAAGAAGCGCTACCGCTTGCAGCGCTTCGGCCGCGGCGGCGCCATCAAGCTGGCCCTCCGGACCGGCTCGCCCATCGTGCCCGCCGCCATCGTCGGCGCCGAGGAGGCCATGCCCCTGGTGGGCAAGGTCACCTGGCTCGCCGGCCCCCTCGGCATCCCCTACATCCCCATCACGCCGACCCTGCCGCTCCTCGGTCCCCTGGGCCTGGTGCCCTACCCGACCAAGTGGTTCATCGACTTCGGCGAGCCGGTGGACATCTCGGCCTACGGCAAGGATGCGGTCAACGACCGCCTGCTGGTGCACGAGCTCAACGAGCAGGTCCGCGATACGATCCAGAACCTGATCGCCGACCGCCTCGCGAAGCGCCGCACGGTCTTCCGCGGCTGAGCCGCTCCCCTCGACGGTTCCATGTGCAACAGGCCCCTAGTCGATCTGCGCAGCGACACGGTCACCCGACCGACCGACGCTATGAGGGCCGCCATGATGGCGGCCCCCCTCGGTGATGCCTGCTGGGGGGACGATCCGACGGTCCTCCGCCTCGAGGCCCTCGCCGCCGAGCGCCTGGGCAAGGAGGCCGCGATCTTCGTGCCCTCCGGCAGCATGTCGAATCAATGCGGCGTCGCTGTCCACGCGGGCCCGGGCGAGGCTGCCCTCGTCGAGGCGCGCGCCCACCTGAACCGCTGGGAGGGCGGCGGCTCGGCCGCCTCGAGCGGGGTGCAGCACCTGAGCGTCGAGGCCGAAGACGGCCTGCCGACCGTGGCGCAGTGGAGGTCCGTGCTCCCCCCGGATCACGTCAAGGCCGTGCGGGTCCGGGTGCTCTGCTTCGAGAATACCCACAACGCCTCCGGTGGCCGCGTCCACCGCCCGGCCGCCCTCGCCGAGCGCGCGGCCTGGGCCCGCTCCGAGGGGTTCGCCGTGCATCTCGACGGCGCCCGCCTGTGGAACGCGGTCGTCGCTACCGGCGAGCCCGCCGCCGCTTTCGCTGAGCTCTGCGATACGGTGAGCCTCTGCCTCTCCAAGGGTCTCGGAGCGCCCATCGGCTCCATCCTCGCCGGCGATCGGGACCTCATCGCCGAGGCCGACCGCGTTCGCCACCGCCTCGGCGGCGGCTGGCGGCAGGCGGGGCTCCTCGCCGCCGCCGGGATCTACGCCCTCGATCACCACGTCGAGAGGTTGGCCGACGATCACGCGCGCGCCCGCCGCCTCGAGGAGGCTATGGAGGCGGCCGGGGTGGCGAGGGCCACGCACCCGGTCGACTCCAACCTGATCGGCTTCGTGGTGGACCCGGCGTGGGGCTCGGCGCCGGCCTGGGTCGACGCCCTCCGCGAGGGAGGGGTGCTCGGCGCGGCCACCAGCCCCACGACCGGCCGCCTGGTCACCCACCTCGACGCGGACGACGCGGCCATCGACCACGCGTGCCGCATCATCGGAGCGATCCCATGACCGAACCCTCCGAGCCGATCGCGGCCGACCAGGAGCGCGAGGGGGGGCACCGCGCCGGCTTCGTCGCTATCGTCGGCCGGCCGAATGTAGGCAAGTCCACGCTGATCAATCGCCTCCTCGGCGAGCGCCTCGCGATCACGACCCCCAAGCCCCAGACCACCCGCGACAGCATCCGCGGCATCCTGACCACCGACGAGGGCCAGGTGGTCTACGTGGACACCCCGGGCATCCACGATGGCCGCGGCCTGATGAACCGCTACATGGTGGACGTCGCCCTCGGCACCCTGATGGACTGCGACCTGGCCTACCTGCTCGTGGACGCGGCGCACATGGAGGCGAAGCCCGAGGAGGTCACCGAGACCACCGAGGCCATCGTGCGCCGCATCGCCGAGGGCGGCACCTCCGCGATCCTCGTCCTCAACAAGGTCGACAAGCTCAAGGACAAAGCCGCGCTCCTGCCGATGATCGAGGGGCTGGTGGCCCTCCACCCCTTCGAGGAGGTGGTGCCGGTCAGCGCGCTCAAGGGCTCGGGTGTCGAGCGGCTGCACGCGCTGACCCTGGGGCGCTTGCCCGAGGGCCCGCCGCTCTTTCCCGAGGACAGCCTCACCGACAAGTCGATGCGCTTCCTGTGCGCCGAGATGATCCGCGAGGCCCTCTTCCGCAAGCTCGGCCAGGAGCTGCCGTATCACCTGGCGGTCACGGTCGACGCCTGGGAGGAGCGCTCCGCGAAGCTCGTCGCGATCTACGCGACCGTCCACGTCTCGCGGGACAGCCACAAGGGCATGGTGATCGGCAGGGGCGGCCGCAAGCTCAAGGACGTGGGCCAGCGGGCCCGCCTCGCTATGGAGCGCTTCACGGAGCGGAAGGTCTTCCTCGATCTGAAGGTGCGGGTCGAGAAGGGCTGGACCGAGAGCCGCAAGGCCCTGACCAAGCTCGGCTACGACGAGGTCTGAGGCGCCCCCATGCTCCCCATCGTCGCTATCGTAGGCCGCCCCAATGTGGGCAAGTCGACCCTCTTCAACCGCCTGACCCGGCGGCGGGGCGCCATCGTCAAGGACGAGCCCGGCGTCACCCGGGATCGCATCTACGGGGACGCCGACTGGCTCGGCCGGCAATTCGTCGTCATCGACACCGGCGGATTCGAGCCCCTCGAGGAGCACGGCGTGCTCGCCGCCATGCGCCAGCAGGCCGAGCTGGCCATCGAGGAGTCCGACGCCGTCATCATGCTCTGCGACGCACGGGAGGGCATGCTGCCGGCGGACGAGGAGATCGTTCGGCTCCTGTCGCGGAGCGGTAAGCCGATCTTCCATGGGGTCAACAAGGTGGACGGCGCGCGCCACGACGAGCTGGTCCACGAGTTCTGGGCCCTCGGGGTCGAGGCCCTGTACCCCGTGAGCGCCCAGCACGGACACGGGATCCTGGATCTGCTCGAGGAGCTGCTCGAGGTCCTGCCCGCGGGGGAGGCCGAGGAGGTCGATCCGAGCACCCGCGAGACCCGCGTCGCCGTGGTGGGCAAGCCGAACGCGGGCAAGTCCACCCTGGTCAATCGCATGCTGGGCGAGGAGCGCATGCTGGTCAGCGAGGTGCCCGGCACGACCCGGGACAGCATCGACACCTGGCTCGAGCGGGATCCCGATCCGAGAGCGCTGGCGCGCGCCGAGTCCGATCTTCGCTCCGCACGGGAGGAGCTCGAGGCCGGCCGCGCCGCCTCGGGGACCCTCGGCCCCCTGAACGACGAGGAGGAGGACGAGGACGAGGGCTACTATGTGCCCTTCAGCAGCGACGAAGAGGAGGCGCCGGCAGAGGGCCCCTACGTCGACATCCAGGAGCCGAGCTGGCAGGCGCCACCGGAGGATCTCGAGGACCTCGAGGCCCGGCTCGAGCGCGCGGAGGCGGACCTCGCTTATGCGGTCCAGCCCCGCCGCTACCTCCTGATCGACACGGCCGGCATCCGCCGCCGCAAGT
>CAZEHU010000244.1:0-5401 GCA_964511605.1 uncultured Myxococcales bacterium | reverse complement strand
AGGTGCACGCCGAGCGTGGCCTGCGTATCGTGCGCGCCTACTCGGCCCTCCTCCGATGTGCCGATCCCGAGGGGGACTCGGACGCGGTCGGCGCCTACGACGCGGCCGGACGGCACCATAGGGAGAGGGTGATGAGCGGTCACCTCCTCCAGAGCGCCTGAGGGCCCGACGATGGCCACCATCAACGAGATCCTCAGCATCGGCAAGAGTGGGCTGAGCGCCTCGAAGAGCCAGCTCGCCATCGCCAGCTTCAACGTGGCGAATGCCCAGACCCCCGGCTATTCGCGCCGCATCCAGGATCTGAGCGCCAACAGCGTGCTCGGGCTCGGGGTCTCCATCTCCGATCCCTACGCCGTGAAGAACCAGATCCTGGCCAAGAGCCTCTTGGGCAGCCTGGGCGATATGGGCTTCCAGAAGGGCAAGGTGGACTCCCTGGCTTTGGTCACCGAGGCCTTCAACGACCTCGACGGCATCGGGCTCGCTTCCTCGATCAACGACTTCCAGACCGCGCTCGATCTGCTCGCCGCCAACCCGGCGGGCACCGCCGAGCGGCAGGGGGTGTTGGGCTCGGCGCTGCAGCTCTCGGCCTCCTTCTCGACGACACGCCAACAGATCCAGGACGGCATCACCGCCACCGTCGCCACGGCGCAATCCGCCGCGGACGATGTGAGCCTGAAGGCCCAGAAGGTCCTGAGCCTGAACAAGAAGATCCAGGCCCTGCACGCCGACGGGCAGGACATCGGCACCCTGGTGGATCAGCGCGACGCCCTGCTCACCGAGCTGGGACAGCTCATGGACATCCAGGTGGTCAACCAGTCCGACGGCACGGTGATGGTCTATACCAACGCCGGCCAGGCCCTGGTCACCGCGGAGAGCGCCTCGACCATCACGGTCAGCGACGTCGGCCCTTCGCCGGACTACGCCGTGGAGGTGACCATCACGAAGGGGGACGGCACCTCACAGGGCGCCATCGGCGGCAACGTCGGCGGGGAGCTCGGGGGCCTGGTGGATACGGTGAACAAGGAGCTGGGCCCTGCCCTCGAGACCATCGACCAGATGGCCTTCTTCTTCATGGCGGCCTTCAACGTGCAGCATCAGGTGGGCTTCGCCGCCGATGGTTCGACCGGCAACGACTTCTTCGAGCTTCCAGCGAGCGTGGCGGGAGCCGCGTCGAATGTGAAGGTCTCGGACGACGTGGACGGCAAGCCGGACAAGATCGCGGCGGCCTCGAGCGGCGATGAGGTCCCCGGGGGCAATGGGAACGTGCTCTTCCTGGCGGATGTGCCCGACCAGCCCTTCGTGCTGCCCAGCGGCCTGAGCGTCAATGAGACCTTCGAGATCCTCACCTTCGACCTGGCTCAGGCCTACCAGTCCGCCGAGCTCGGCTTCGAGCTCGAGGCCTCCTCGGCCGTGCAGCTCGAGACGCTGCTGCTCAGCGAGACGGCCGTGAGCGTGGATGAGGAGCTGATCGCCATGGCGCAGGCGAACCACGCCTTCGAGGCGGCCAGCGCGGTGATCCAGCGCACCGAGCAGATGAGCCAGACGCTCCTGAACATGGTGGGGTAGCGCGATGAGGATCACCGACAGTCTCGTCAGCGCCTTCGTGGCCCGCGCCAACGCCGACGCCAAGGAGGCGATCTTCGAGGCCTCGCAGAAGGTCAGCTCTGGTCAGGCGATCTCCACCCCCTCCGACGATCCGGTGGGCGCGAAGAAGAGCGTGAAGCTGGCCAACCTGCTCCAGCAGCTCGAGGTCTTCGAGGTGGCCCGCGAGCAGGTGGAGTTCGATCTACAGCTCGGGGAGGTAGTGATCGCCCAGGGTGTCGACGTGCTCGGCAAGATGAAAGCCCTCGCGATCGAGATGCACAACGGCGACTCGTCGCCGACCGATCTCGATGCTGCCGCCCAGCAGGCGCAGAGCGCGCTCGACGAGCTGCTCAAGCTCGCCAACATCCAGACCGACGACGGCCAGTACATCTTCGGGGGGACCGCCTCGGCGACGCCGCCCTTCGACGAGGACGGCAACTACCTGGGCAGCGACAACAACCGGCAGGTGCAGGTGGCGCCCGGGGTGGTGGTCGAGGGGGCCATCACCGGCGCCCAGTCCTTCGGCACCGCCGGCGAGGTCTTCCAGCCCCTCCAGGACTTCGTCGCGGCCCTCGAGGCCGGCGACGACTCCGGCGTGCAGGATGCGATCAGCGAGCTCGAGGGATCTCTCGACTTCATGCTCGTCAACCTCTCCGCGATCGGCTCGCGGGGCGTGGTCCTCGGGGATGTAGGCAACATCGCCGAGGAGCTGCAGCTCCAGTTCACCGTCGAGAAGAGCGTGCTCACCGACATCAACTTCGCCGAGGAGATCACCGCCTACCAGGGTGCGGAGACCGCCCTGGCGGCGGTCGTCGAGATCACGGGCCGCCTGATGTCCCGCTCGCTCACCGCCTTCCTGGGCGCCTTCTGAGCCGCCTCAGGAGCGGCAAACCGGTGGCTCACTGGCCCTCCGCGGCGAGGGGTGCCACCATCGACGCCTGGAAGGACACACCCCGTCGCGGCCCACCGGAGGAGGAGACGAGCAGCCATGAGCGAGGCCGCCGACGTCACTGCGACCATCGAGATCGTCGAGGGCGCGACGATCCGTGGACCGATGGTGGACATCGGCACAAGGACCGTGACCGTGGAGTGCGCTGCGCGCGAGCTGCGGGACTTGGCGCTCGGCGATCGAGCGATGCTCGATCTCCGCGGCGCGGCGGTTGGGGGCGGCCACAGGGCCCACGGGCACGTGGCGGAGTTCCGCACCGAGGGCGAGACCGGGAGGATCGTGATCCGCTACGCCCTCGATGAGGACTTCGCGGTGATGACCTCCCATGGCATCGGGCGCCTCTTCAATCGACGCCAGGCGTTCCGTATGGCGCCAACGGAGGAGTCCCCGGTTCAGGTCACCGTCTCCGACGTGGCGCGGCTCTTCGAGCATACCGGGGCGGCGCTCGACGTGTCCGCCACCGGTCTGGGGGTCGTGATTCCGAGCGACCACGCGGAGCTGGCCCCGAGGGATGCCCTCATGCGAATGGCCGTGCTCCTGCCCGGCCACGCCGATCCCATCGCCCTGATCGGTCGGGTCTGCTTCCGCGCCCCCACACGAGCGGGCGCAGCTCCGGCGGGGCTGAAGCTCGGGATCGACTTCGACGAGGAGGCCACCGAGCACTTCGAGGAGCGGGTCGAAGCTATCGTCAACTACATCATGCGTGTGCAGCGGGAGGCGCTCCGCCTCCGGCGGCTCGAGGCGAGAGCGAAGCGCGTCTAGCGCTGATCGACGCCAGACGATCGACCGATCGAGCGTGATCCCTGCGGATTGCGCTCTTTTTTTTCGCCTTGATCTCAAGGCCTTGCGAGGACAATCGCAGAAAAGCGCGTAGCCGCCTTAAGGAATACTGAAGTTCTCCCGTGAGCACTCGATGAAGCCACGTTTGCGACCTCGGGAGGGCTACGATGGCCGGTGCACTGACCTTCCAGACGAATCAAGGGGCCTCCATCGCGACGGCCCAGCTCCTCCGAGTGGGGCGCTCGCTGAACAACAGCATCAAGGCGCTCGCGAGCGGCATCCGGGTGCACTCGGCAGGGGTAGATGCCGCCGGCCTCGCCGTATCGGAGAACCTGAGGGCCCAGCTCCTCGGCTTCCAGAAGGCGCTCCAGAACGGCTCGGAGGGGGTGTCGATGCTCCAAGTGGCCGAGAGCGGCTACCAGAGCATCTCCGATTCCCTGATCCACATGCGCGAGCTGGCGGTCGAGGCTTCCAACGACAGCCTCTCCGATACCGAGCGTGGGTTCCTCGACACGGAGTTCCAGGAGCTCGAGGCGGAGGTCACACGCGTCTCGGACTCCACGGAGTACAACAACGTCTTCCTCCTCGACGGATCGGCCGGCACCCTGACCTTCCAGGTCGGCACCCGCGGGAGCACCACCAACGAGGTGACGGTCGTCACCAATGACAACGACGCGACCCAGCTCGGCACCACTGGCGAGGACCTGACCTCCCAAGCCAACGCCCAGGCCGCCATCGACGTGATCGACGACGCCCTCGAGACCCTCAATACCAACCGCACCACCGTCGGCTCGGCCATCTCGAGGCTCAACAAGGCGATCGACCACCTGACCAGCGTGGTGGAGGGCTATACGGCCGCGGTCGGCACCATCCGCGATACGGACATGGCCGCCGAGAGCGCGAACTTCGCCGCCCTCCAGGTGCAGCAGCAGGCCTCGGTGGCCATGCTCGCCCAGGCGAACCAGTCCCCCTCCTTGGTGCTGCAGCTCTTGGGCTAGGTGCGTCGGCGAGAGCCCCTGCCAGCCGACACGACCTTGACCTCCATGGTGCCCTTGCCTTTGACCTCGAACGAGCCGAGGTCTCGGAAGGCCCACTCCTCGTCGGACTCGGCAGCGGTCGCCGCGCTGACGCACAGCCCACCTGATGGGGCCAGGCCCTGCAGGCGCGCGGCGACGTTGACAGTGTCGCCCCAGATGTCGAACTGGTATCGGTGCGTACCGATGATCCCGGCCACAACGGGCCCCACGTGGACCCCCAAGCGCAGGGGCCATGGCGCCCCCGAGGCCGCTACGGTATCCAACATCGCGAGCCCCGCCCGGATGGCCGTATCGATGGGACGCTCCATCGGCGCCGCGAGCCCGACGACGCCCATGAAGGCGTCCCCGATGGTCTTGATCTTCTCTACGCCGTGGAGGGTTGCCTCGGCCTCTAGCGCCGCCACCAGGGCCTGGAGCGCCGCCACGGCCTCCTCCGCGGAGTGCTCATCGCACCACGCCGTGTAGCCGACAGCGTCGCAGAACAGCACTGCGACCTCGTCGTAGCGCCGTGGCTCGAGCGTTCCGGTGGCCGTGAGCTCCGGTAGGATGGAGGGTGGGAGGATCACCCCGAGCAGCTCCTCAGCTCGGGCTCGGGCTCGGGCGAGCTCACGCGTGCGGGTTCGCTCCTGCCTCCGGCTCCTCCGGAGCGCGATGCTCGTCTCCACACGCGCACGAAGGACCAGAGAATCGATAGGCTTCGGCAGGTGGTCGACCGCCCCAAGGCGGATGCACCGTGCCACGCTGTGGCGATCGTCTACCGCGGAGACCACGAGAACGGGCAACTCCTCGAGCCTTGGGTCGAGGCTGACCTGCTCCAGCACTTCGAGCCCTCCCACCCGGGGCATGTTGATGTCCAAGAGTACGATGTCGAAGGGCGACGTCCGCATGGCCCGGAGGGCCACATCCCCGTCCTCGGCCTCGACCACCTCGTAGCCCAAGCGCTCGAGGCGCCGGCGCAGGAGAGTTCGGTTCGACTCCATATCATCGACCACGAGAACCCGGGCCGGCTCGTGATCGCCCGCGCCGCTCGTCACGGTCTGCCCCGCGGATC
>CAZEHU010000243.1:0-5402 GCA_964511605.1 uncultured Myxococcales bacterium | reverse complement strand
CGCGGCTGTGCGCGGCGGTGGCGAAGGCCAACAGATCGTGGAGGGCGCCGGTCTCGCTCTCGGCGGCGATCACGCTGAGGAGAGCAGCGTGATCGGGGAGATCGCTCGGGCTCGCCCTGCCCTCCTGGCTGGCGGGGAGGATGTGGTGCTGGGCGCCGCGCCGGGTGGCGGGCACACGGATCGACGCGTGCTCGAGAGCCGTGAGGACCCTGAGGCCGTCGCCAGCCGCCCGGAGCGCGAGGGCGTTGGCCTCGGTGGCGCTGGCGGTGAAGACGAAGCCGCGAGGGTCGAGGCCGAGAGCGTGGCCGAGGGCGGAGCGGGCGTCCTCGAGGGCGCGGCGGGCCGCCCTGCCCTCCTGGTGGACGCCGGACGGATTGCCCCAGGGGGCCTCGGCGCTGGCGCGGGCGGCCGACGGTCGGAGCGGGGCCGTGGCGTTGTGATCGAGGTAGATCCTGCGGCGGGAGGTGGGCACAGGCTCCTAATGCCAGAAGCCGACGCCCACCGACCAGTTCAGATACCTCGGCGCGACGTCGAAAGAGCCGGAAGCCTTCAGCTCGAGGCCCCAGAGCTCGAAGAGGCGGACGTCGGCGCCGCTCGTGAAGTGGAAGCGGGGATCCACGTCGGGGTCGGAGCGATCCTGGTCGGAGTAGGTACCGATTCGGGCGACAAGGAGGTTGTGGAGGATCTCGCTCTCGAGGCCGAGGTGCAATGAGCCCGTCTCATGGCGGCCGGCGGGCAGGGGCTCGTCGGCGACCCAGCCCTCGAGCCCGACCGAGTCGTCGGCCCCGATGCCGATCGCGACCAGATCGACGGACAGGAGAACGTAGCGGCGATCCTCGAGGGGGGCCCTGGCCTTCCAGGGGCCGACCTCGCGCAGGACGGGGTTGTAGATGGTGTCCTTGGGCCAGAGCAGCCAGGAGAAGCCGATGGCGACCTGCTGGGGGATCGCGACGGCGCTCGGGGCGGCGCGGGCCAGCTCGCTGTCGGTCTCCTTCTGGAGGGCGAGGTTGGCGGCGCGGGTCGAGATGCCGATGCGCCAGTTGTACTTGGGGGGGCGCCACAGCATGCCGAGGTCGATCGCGCCGATGCCGAAGTCGACGCTGACCTCCGCCTCGCCGCGGGTCTCGATGATCTCGACCCCCCGGTCGGTGAAGCCGGCGCCGAGGATGAGCTCGCCGTTCATGAAAGCATGGGCGAGGCCGAGCTGGTTCTCGCGAGCGCGGACCTCGAGGTGATCGTCGAAGCCGTTCGAGAAGGTGCGCGCATAGGTGATGGGCGCGACCGAGAAGCCGAAGCCCCAAGGTCCGAAGCGCAGCGCGCCTCCGAAGTTGAACGCGGCGAAGTCGACGTCGCCGGGCACGCTGCGCCGATCGTTGTCGTAGTCGAGGCCTCCCTCGCGCACGTTGAGCCAACTGAAGGAGAGGTCCCAGTCGAAGCGGCTCTGCGAGTGTCGCGGGCGGTTCGCGAGGGCGGCGGGCGTGCGGAAGAAGCCCTCGACGCCTTCCGCGAGGCCGGAGTAGGCGCCGCCCATGCCGATGACGCGACCGGAGCTGATGATAGGCCCGCGGTAGAAGTCGAGGGAGAAGGCGCCGTCCTCGAGCTCGAAGGGCTCGACCTCCTGGGCGCGGGCGGCGGGGAGCAGGAGGAGAGAGGCGGCCAGGCCGAACGTGAGAGCCGTGAGGACCCGGCCGGGTCGCCTTGACCCCCCTCGGGGCCAGGGGTAGGGAGCGGAGGTGTCCGTCTCCGAGCCACCGCCCGAAGAAGCCGAGGGAGTCGACCCCCCGGCCCTGGCGGCCGCGCCAGCGCGGCGACGTCCCGTGAGCCCCTTCCACTGGATCGCGGGCGCTATCTGGTCGGTCGCGATCCTGTGGTTCGTGGTGAGCTGCCTCTGGTCGATCGGCTGGGCCGTGCACGGTGGGGAGGGACCGGTCATCGTCGAGCCTCCTCCGAGGAGCGCGCCGGCGGCACCGCGGGGACAGAGCCCGCCGCTGCCCTGAGGCGTTCGGCCAGGGTCGGATCTGCGGCAGGGTCCAGCTCCGTCGCCCGGACAGTGATGCTGCGCACCTCCGGCCCGAGATCCTCGAGAGCGATAGCGACGTCGGCCTCGAGGACGAGGCCCTCCGCTCGCTCGGGCCACTCGACGAAGACGACGTGGGCGGAGGAGCAGAGATCCCGGAAGCCGAGCGCCTCGAGCTCGTCGCCCCCCGAGAGGCGATAGAGATCGAGGTGTGCCACGGGTAAGCGGCCACCCTCGTAGAGGTGGACTAGGGCATAGGAGGGACTGGATACGCCGGCGCTCGCCGGCACCTCGAGCCCCTCGCAGAGACCCCGGACGAAGACGGTCTTCCCCGCCCCGAGAGCGCCGCTGAGCGTGACCAGATCGCCAGGCCGCAGGCCCGAGGCCAGCGCGCCCGCAAGCCGGCGGGTCTCGGCCTCGCCCGCGGTCCGGATGGTGGTCTGCACGGCGCGGAGCGTACCAGACGGGGCCGGATGTGCGCGGGGCGCGCTCTGCCTACCCGAACGACACCTCCAGAATCTCATACGTCCTGGTCCCCCCAGGGGCCTGGAAGACCACCTCGTCTCCCTCCTCCTTGCGGATGAGCGCCCGAGCGAGGGGGGAGCGATAGCTGATGCGGCCCCCCTTCAGGTCCGACTCGTCCTCTCCCACGATCTGGTAGGTGACCTCCTCGTCCGTATCGAGGTTCACCACCGTCACCGTCGCACCGAAGACCACCTTGTCTCCGCTCAGGGTGGCTGGATCGACGACCTGGGCGCGGGCGAGCTTGTCCTCGACGGACCTGAGCTCGGTCTCGAGGTGTCCCTGGCGCTCCTTGGCAGCGTGATACTCCGCGTTCTCGGACAGGTCCCCGTGGGCTCTGGCCTCCTCGATGTCGCGCACGTTCTGCGGGCGCTCGACGGACTTGATCTGCCGGAGGCGATCGCGCAGCGCGGCGAGCCCTCTTGGGGTGACGAGGTAGCGTTCCATGGGACCCTCGGGCGGACAGGGGGCTCGTCTCGACCGGGAGGGGCGGCTGACCCCTCAGGGGACGTAGAGCTCCTGGAGCGGGGAGATGTGGGGCGTCGGATCCGCGAGGCGTGCCTCGATGGCCCGCACCGTCGCCCACGCGCCGTTGATGGTAGTCTGATATGGGACCCGCTGCACGTACGCTGAGCGGCGGATGCTCTGGGAGTCGAGGGTCGACTGCTCGCCGTGCACGGTATTGATCACCAGCGCGATGTCGCCGGACTTCAGGCGGTCGACGATATGCGGTCGACCCTCGGTCACCTTCAGGACGCTCGTACACGGCACGTCTCGCGCCTCGAGGTAGCGCGCCGTCCCGCCGGTGCAGACCAGCTCGAAGCCCAGGGCTTCGAGCTTCCTCGCGGCCGCCAGGATCAGCGCCTTGTCCTCGTCGCGCACGGAGATGAAGACCCTCCCTTCGATCGGCAGCGGGAAGCCGGAGGCGAGCTGCCCCTTGGAGAAGGCTCGCTCGAACGATCGATCGATGCCCATCACCTCGCCGGTCGACTTCATCTCGGGGCCGAGCAGGGTGTCGTTGCCCGGGAAGCGATCGAAAGGAAAGACCACCTCCTTGACCGCCGTATGGGTCGGCACGCGCTCCCGCGTGAAGCCGAGGTCCTCGAGCCTCTCGCCCGCCATCACCCGCGCCGCCAGCTTCGCGATGGGCACCCCGGTGGCTTTGGAGACAAAGGGCACTGTGCGCGAGGCTCGAGGGTTCACCTCGAGGATGTACACCGTGCGTCCACGCACCGCGAACTGCACATTCATCAGCCCCACGACCCCCAGCTCGAGCGCCAGCGCCCGGGTCTGGTCGCGGATGAGGTCGAGCACCGGCTCCGCGACGTCGTAGGGCGGCAGCGAGCAGGCCGAGTCCCCGGAGTGCACCCCGGCCTCCTCGATGTGCTGCATCACGCCGCAGATCACCACCCGCTCCCCGTCCGAGAGCGCGTCCACGTCGAGCTCTATGGCATCCTCGAGGAACTCGTCGATCAGCACCGGATGCGACGGCGAGACGTCCACCGCCTGGGTGATGTAGCGCTCGAGGGCCGCGGGCGAGTGCACGATCTCCATCGCGCGCCCACCGAGGACGTAGCTCGGGCGCACGATCACGGGGAAGCCGATCGACTCCGCGATGCCGAGCGCTTCCTCTTGCCTCCGTGCGAGGCCGTGGCGCGGCTGCTTGAGCCCGACCTTGCGGACGAGCGCGCCGAAGCGCTCCCGATCCTCGGCGCGATCGATCGCATCGGTCGCTGTGCCGAGCACCGGCACGCCCAGCCGCTCGAGCGAGGTCGCGAGCTTCAGGGGCGTCTGCCCGCCGAACTGGAGGATCACGCCCGAGGGACGCTCCAGGTGCAGGATCTCCAGCACGTCCTCGAGCGTCAGGGGCTCGAAGTAGAGTCGATCGGAGGTGTCGTAGTCGGTCGACACCGTCTCGGGGTTGCAGTTGACCATGATGGTCTCGTAGCCGGCCTCCGAGAGCGCGAGCGCCCCGTGCACACAGCAATAGTCGAACTCGATCCCCTGCCCGATCCGGTTGGGCCCGCTGCCGAGGATGACCACCTTGTCGCGCCCCGTCGGCTCCGCCTCGCAGTGCTGCTCGTAGGTGCTGTAGAGGTAGGGCGTCTGGGCCTCGAACTCCGCGGCGCAGGTATCGACCCGCTTGTAGACCGGGCGCACCCCGAGGGCATGCCGGAGCTGGCGAACCACCTCCTCGGAGGACTGCCGCAGCGCCCCTATGCGCGCATCGGACAGCCCATATCGCTTCCAGCTCCTGAGCCCCTCCGCGGTGACCTCCCTCACCGCCGCCACCTCGGCCTCGAGGGCCACGATCCGGCGCACATGCTCCAGGAACCAGGGATCGATGCCCGTCAGCCGCCCGAGCTCGCCCAAGCCGAGGCCGCTCCGGAAGCCGTCGGCCACCAGCCACAGGCGATCGGGCGTCTGCATGCGGAGCCGCCGCCGGAGCTCCTCCAGCTCTTGGTCCGTCTGAGCCCCACCGACGATCGGGTCCAGCCCCACCCTCCCGATCTCCAGCGAGCGCAGCGCCTTGCCCAGGCTCTCGGCGAAGGTGCGCCCGATGGCCATCACCTCCCCGACGCTCTTCATCTGCGTCGTCAGCACCGCCTCGGTCTGCGGGAACTTCTCGAACGCGAAGCGCGGGATCTTCGTGACGACGTAGTCGATCGTCGGCTCGAAGCAGGCGGGCGTCTCGCGGGTGATGTCGTTCTGCAGTTCGTCGAGCGTGTAGCCCACAGCCAGCTTGGCGGCGAACTTCGCGATCGGGAAGCCGGTGGCCTTGGAGGCCAGGGCCGACGAACGCGACACACGCGGGTTCATCTCGATCACGATCATCCGCCCGTCCTCCGGGTTGATCGCGAAC
>CAZEHU010000242.1:0-5427 GCA_964511605.1 uncultured Myxococcales bacterium | reverse complement strand
CGGCTCCTCGTTCGAGTCGCCCCAGAGACCCACACCCGGGGCGAGGAAGTCCCCCGGATCGCCGCTCACCGCGGTCCGAGCGACGCGATTCCGCAGCTCCCTCACGTTCCCCGGCCAGGGCTCCGCGACGAGATGGGCAAGCAGCGCCGGCCGCGGCCAGAGGTCCTCGGCCCCGGCGCGCTCGAGGAGGTGCTCGAGCAGGGGGCCGATGTCCGCGGGCCGCTCGGCGAGGGGCGCCAGGGTGAGGTCGAGGACCCAGAGGCGGTGCAGGAGGTCGTGGCGGAAGCGGCGAGCCGCGCACTCCGCCGCCAGGTCCTTCCAGGTGGAGCAGAGGATGCGAACGTCGACGGGCAGGGGCGCCGCGGCGCCGAGGGGGTGGACCTGGCCAGTCTCGAGGACCCGGAGCAGCTTGGCCTGCAGCTCCGGGGAGAGCTCGCCCACCTCGTCGAGCAGGAGGGTGCCGCCGTGGGCCCGCTGGAAGGCCCCGGGCCGATCTCGCTCGGCGCCGGTGAAGGCTCCGCGCCGCACCCCGAAGAGCTCGGCCTCCGCGAGCTCCCTCGGGAGGGCCGCGCAGTTCAGGGCGACCCAGGGTCCGCGGCCACGGGGCCCCGCTTCGTGGACGGCGCGCGCCACGAGCTCCTTGCCGGAGCCCGAGGGCCCGCGGACCCAGACGGGCGCATCGGAGGCCGCGACGCGCGCCACCGCACCGAGGACCTGCAGGCTCCGTGGATCCCGCACCACGAGGCCGTGCCAGCGGAGGGCGTCGGGGAAGCGGGGTCCGGTGCCGCGGTGGGCGACGACCAGGGGCGTGCGGCCGAGGAGCGCGAAGGAGCCGGGCTCGAGGCGGGCACGGAAGACCTCCTCCCCGCCGACTCGCACGCTGGCTCCGGGCATGGCGGAGAGCTCGACGCGCTTGTCGGACACGCGGAGGCGAGCGTGGAGGGGGCGGACCCCCGGTCCCTCGAGGTGGAGGTCGGCGTCCGTGCTCGTCCCCACGATCCAAGAGGCGCCCGCGGGCGGGAGCCAGAGGTGATCCCCGGACACGAGGCCCAGGGCCGGCAAGCTGGTCGGACAGGGCACGAGGCGCACCTCGGGGCGAGGCGGCGCTGCGAGGGGAGCGAGGGCGGGGGCGGACATGCTTCCTCCTGGATCCGGGACGAGGGGGGATGGAGCGGCGGGCGTGGGGCGTTGTCGGGAGCGGGCCGCCCCGCGCAAGGCCCTCTCTCTGTTGATGACGTCGAGCCCCCTCGACGTTGCGCGCCTTTTTTCGACGCGCCCCCCCGGCGGGGGGACGATGGCCCCAAGTCCCCTCTGGCCCCGGGAGGCTCCTATGCTGCCCTCGCTCTCCTCGCTCTCCGGCCGGCTGCGCCGGCTGGCCCTCGCCCTCCTCGCTGTCGTCTTGCTCTGCCCCTCGGCGGCGGCGATGACGACCTTGATGGGCGGGCGCACCTTCGGCGCCTTGGACGGTCGGCACGCCGCGCGGGCGGAGATGGGGTGGCCGGGCTTGAAGCTGACCTGGCTCCTGCCGGTAGCCGAGGCGATCGACGTCTCCCCGCAGTTCGGGATGATCTACGGGCACAACATGCGCACCGGCCTGGTGGGCTACGAGCCGGGGGTCGAGATCCGCTGGACCCTCTGGGACAAGCAGCGCTGGTCGGTGGCCTTTCGCTCGGACCCGGCGCTCCTCCTGTGGGTGCCGACCGATGGCTCCGATGGGCAGATCGCGCTCCGCGGGGGACCGGGGATCGTGGCGGGCTACCAGGTCGGCCGGGACGTGAGCGTCTTCGGCGGGGTGGAGATGCCGCTGCGTTTGGCGATGACGCCCTCTCTGTCTTTCGCGGCGCCGATCCTCTTGCAGGCGGGGGGCGAGGTGCAGGTGTTCCGGGACGAGCAGGTGACGGTCAATGCCCTGGCACACCTGAGCCTGGGGCCCGAGCTCTGTGCGGGGGACTGCCGCGGGGCGGAGGTCTCGGCGCGGATGAGCCTGGGGGCCGTGGCGATCTGGTAGGCGGCTAGTTCACGTCCGCGAGGAGATCCTGCCAGGAGCTCCAGGGGCCCTCGCCCTCTCGGGTGCGGTAGCAGATCGGGGTGAAGCCCCGGTGCTCGAGCTGGCCGCGGAAGCGCTCGATGACCCCGCCGACGTCCGAGGCATCGCGGATGATGAATTGGATCATGTGCTGGAGTGCGTCGTAGCACTGGGTCTCGGCGTACAGGCGTCGCTTGTTCCGCTCCTTGCGCTCATAGACCGTCACCTGGAAGACCACCGAGCGTCCGAGCTTGGAGGCTTCGAGCTGGAAGCGGCTGTGCAGTCGGATGGAACCCAAGGCGAACTCGCGAGAATCCTTGCCCTTTCTAAGGCAATCATGGAGGCGGCCGCCATCATCGGCCCCGGGGGGCCGGGGTGTCAACGCCCGGCGGGGCCGGAGCGGGCCCCTCAGGCAGCGTCGTGGCGGAGGCGGCGGACGTCGCCGATGCGGAGGGTGAGGCGAATGCGGTCGAAGTACTCCCCGAGGGGGATGGTCCACTTGCGGCTGGCGCCGGTGAGCTCCTTGAGGCCGCCGGCGTCGATCTCTCCATGCTCCTCGAGGTGGGCGACGAGGCTGGCCTTCAGCTCGTCCATCGGTCCTCGGGCGAAGAAGAGCTCGCGGCTGACGCGGACCGCCTCGCCGGAGGCGGTCAACAGGTCGAGGGCCTCGTCGATACGCTTGGGGGCGAGGCTGGTGAGCTCCGGCAGCTCGGCCACGCGTGGTGGCGTCATGGCCGCAGCCTCGAGCTCCGCGAGGACCGCTTTGCAGGCGGCCTGCTGGTGGGAGCTGCGGCGGGGCTCGAAGGCGGCTCGGGCGACCACGTCCCCCTTCTGGCCTGTCACGCGGCGCACCTCGCCGGCGGACTCGAGGCGGCGGAGCACCACCTGAAGGAGCTCGGAGCCCAGATCCTCGCGGACGCGGGTGCGGAGCTCTTCGGCTGCCATGCCGGGGCGGGCGGGGTTCGCGGCGTGGTGCTCGTCGAGGCGGGCGAGGGCGGCCTGGCCGAGGGTGTCGAGCAGGCTGTGGTGGACGAGGCGATCGCCGGCGACGGCCAGCTCGCCGCGGGCGAGGAGGGCCCCGGTGGCGGCCTCGAGGTCGGCGCCGGTGGCGGGGATCCGAGCAGGGAGGATGTCGCGGCGGAGGCCGCTGCGGCTCGCGGCGCGGACGAGGGCCGAGATCATGCGCTCCGGCTCCGCGGAGGCCAGCTCCCAGACGAGGGTGGGATCGTCGAGGTGGCGGCGGCGGTGGCGGTGGCGACCGGGGGTGAGGGCGCGGCCCCCTCCGAGGGTCTTGCCGTAGCCCGGGAGGACCGTGAAGCCCCGGAGGACGTAGCTCTCACCTGGCAGGACGGCCACCTCGCCCTCGAGGCGGAGCTGGACGGGGACCGTCTGTCCCGGGGGAACCATCGGGGCGCCCATGAGGACGAGGGTGCCCTCCACCTGGGCGGTGCCGAGGTGGACGAGGACGCGGGTGCGGTCGGGGATGGGCTCCTCGAGGCGGCCGAGGGCGGTGAAGGTGCCATCGAGGAGGGTGGTGGTCTCGAGGGTCCTGGGGCGGATGAGGACCTCACCGCGGTGGACCTGGTGGTGATCGATGCCCTGCAGGTTGATCGCCGCGCGTACGCCCGGACCGACGCTGCCGACGCCCTCTCCGTGGACTTCGATGCCGCGTACGCGGCCGCGCACGCCCGAGGGGCTGAGCTCTACGGCCTCCCCGATCCGGAGCTGTCCGGCGGCGGTCGTGCCGGTGACCACCGTCCCGAAGCCTCTCATGGTGAAGCCTCGGTCCACCGAGAGCTTGAAGGGCCGGTCGGCGCTGCGCTGGGCGAGACCGCCGGAGGCCTCCCCCTCGGCCACGAGGCGGGCGATGAGCGTGCGGACGCGCTCGAGGCCGGCCTCGTCGCCGCGGGCATAGGTCTCGATGGGTGCGCCCTCGAGGAAGGTGCCGGCGACCGAGTCGGCGAGATCGTCGATCACCAGCTCGAGCCACTCCTCGTCGACGAGGTCGGTCTTGGTGACCACGATCGCGCCCGCCTCGACCCCGAGGAGCTGGCAGATGTCCAGGTGCTCGCGGGTCTGGGGCATCACCCCCTCGTCTGCGGCGACCACCAGGACGACGAGGTCGATGCCTGCCGCACCAGCGATCATCTGGCGGACGAAGCGCTCGTGCCCCGGCACGTCCACCACGGCGACCCGTCCCTCGTCGAGGTCCACCCAGGCGAAGCCCAGCTCGATGGAGATGCCACGCTCCTTCTCCTCGCGCAGCCGATCGGTGTCGATGCCGCTGAGGTGTGTCACCAGTGTGGTCTTGCCGTGATCCACGTGGCCGGCGGTGCCCACCACCGCACGAACGCGCCGCTCCATGCCGCATCCCCCTTGGCCTTCCTGCGCCCTCGGGCGCGCGCCCAGACTACCGTAGCGAGGGGTGGTCTCCTTGACCACCTTTCCGGGGCGCTGTTAGCCTCGTTTCGTGCTGGTTCCCCTGGTCCTGTCCGGCGTTGTCGTCGCTTCCGCGAGCAGCCGCTCCTCCCGGCGATGCGACGCCGGGTCTGGAATGCGCGGGCTCGCGGGCGGCGTTCGTCCTGGGTCGAGGATGGTGCGATGGACGTGACCTGCCCGAGCTGCGGCGCCCAGCAGACCGACGTGAACCCCCACGATGAGCTCGTCTGCGGTAGCTGCTTCCACGCCTGGGTCCCGGACGACGGCGGCGAAGGGAACCTCGAGGCTACGATGCTCGGGCTCGACGACGGGCCCCCGGCCGATCCCTTCGAGGAGTCGGGGCTCGAGGATACGATGTACGGCGAGGAGGACGCGGCCCTCGAGGACTCTGCCGGCTGGCTCGGCGATCCGCCCGAGGAGTCCACCCTCAGCCTCGAGGTGGAGGAGATCACCGAGCTCGGCGAGGACGACATCCAGCTCCTCACCGAGGGCGGGGCGGGCGGCCCGAACGATACGCGACCCGGCGGCGAGGACTACGAGGTCTCGTTCGACGCCGACGACTACGACCCCACGGGGGAGCTGGACGTCCAGCTCGTTGAGAGCTCGATGTCGGCGAGCCAGGTGGAGGCCGCCGACGGCTCGAGCGCCCCGGAGGAGCCGGCGGCCGCGGCCCAAGACGAGGAGGACCCGCAGGATCGCAGCGGAGCGGCGGGCTTCCTCTTCTCGAGGCGACGGCACCAGAAGAAGCTGAGCGAGACCGACGTGGCGGCGATCGGCAACTACCAGCGCCGCGCGCCGGAGCCGAAGTCCACGCAGGACGTGGTCTGGACCGGCGAGGGGGCCCCTCCGCCGAAGCGCGCCTCGCAGATCGGCCGCGGGGGGGGGGCGGCGGGGCCGCCCGAACCCTCGATCAACCCCTTCAGCTCCACGGAGGTGTTGTCGAACCAGGCGCCCAACCAGAC
>CAZEHU010000241.1:0-5429 GCA_964511605.1 uncultured Myxococcales bacterium | reverse complement strand
ACCGAGGACGTGCTCGACGAGCACCCAGCGCCCCCCAAGCGGACGAGCGGCCCCGCGGCGCGCGGGGCTGCCGGCGCCAAAGCGCCCCGAGCGAGCCCGGCCACGACCCCTCGAGGCCCTCGAGGCCCGCCGCGGCCCGAGGCAACGCAGGGGCTCGAAGGTGTCGTTCGTCACCAGACCTGCCCAGACCAGATCCCAGATCGCACCGAGGAGATCGCGCTCCGCGGGCCGACCCACGTGGACCAGGACCTCGGTGGCGAAGGAGGCCCCTCGATCCCCGAGGTGAGCGAGGATCGCGCTATGCAATTCGGCCGGCGAGTCGAAGGGCTCCGGTGCCGGCGCAAGCAGGCCCGCGCGCTCTCGCCGGTAGAGCGCGACGCGCCCATCCGAGCTGCCGAGCGACCCCCGCCCGATCCAGACCAGCTCCCCCATCGCCCCCAGCTCGTCGAGCATCGCCGGCCGGAAGTCGCTCACCCGGCTCGGCAGGATGGCGCCCTCCAGGTCCCGGAAGCTGAGCGGCAGGCCCTCGAGGCGGGCGAGGGCCTCGCGCAAGGCGTGGGGACCCCGGCGCCGGGCACCGATCTCGTGCCACGCGGGCAAGAAGCGCCCAAGGGCCTCCACGTCGACGGGAGCCACCTCGTCGCGGAGCTTCGCCAGGGTGCGCCGCTTCATGCGGCGGAGCACTTCGGGATCGCACCACTCCCGCCCCTGGCCGCCCGGTCGGAAGTCCCCACGGAGCAAGCGTCCCCGCTGCTCCAGCCCCTCGAGCACCAGCTCCACCTCCGCCGGACGCAGCCCGAAGCGTGCGGCCACCGCGCCGAGCACGAAGGGCCCGCGGGTACGCGCGTACCGAGCCAGCAGCTCCTCGAGGGGGCGCTCGGCAGGCTCGAGCAGGGCCTCCGGCAGCCAACTCGGGAGGGCGCAGCCCAGGCCGTCCCGATAGAGGGCCGCGTCCTCGACGACGATCCAGCGGGCCTCCCCCGCCACCCGCACGTGCACGATCCGATGGGCCGCCGCGAGCTCGTCGAGCCAGGCCCGCCCTGTGCCCTCGGGCCCGTCACAGCGCGCCTCCACCTCCGCCTCGCTCAGGTCACCGAGGCGTCGCAAGAGGTCGGCGACGGCGTCCGCATACCGCGCCCCGAAGCCCTCCGCGAGGCGCTGGAGCTCCTCCTCGAGCTCCTCCACCACGGCCGCGTCGAGGAGCTGGCGCAGCTCCTCGTGCCCCAGGAGCTCGGCCAGCATGCGCCGGTCGAGGCTGAGCGCCTGGGCCCGCCGCTCCGCGAGCGGGTAGTCCCCCTCATAGAGCCAGGTCGCCACGAACTGGAAAGCCAGCGACCGCGAGAAGGGCGAGGCATCGCGGGTCTCGACGTGCTCGACGCGGACCTCGCGCCGCCGGATGGCGGAGAGCAGCTCCCGCAGCGCGGGCACGTCGAAGACGTCCTGCAGGCAGGAGCGGTAGGTCTCCAGCACGATGGGGAAGGAGGGATAGTCCAGGGCGGCGCTCATCAGCTCCCGGGCACGGAGCCGCTGCTGCCACAGGGGGGTGCGCTTGCCCGGCCGTCGCCGGGGGATGAGCAAGGCACGAGCTGCGTTCTCTCGGAACTGGCTGGCAAAGAGCGCCGAGCCCCGCAGCTCCCCGATCACCAGGTCCTCGAGCTCGTCGGGATCGGGGATCAGGACACGATCGTCCGGCAGCTCCGAGCCATCGAGGAAGCGCAGCACGATGCCATCGTCGGTCCAGAGGCTCTGGAGCTCATGCCCCTTGTCGAGACCCAGGCGCGCCTCGATGGCCAGGGACCAGGGGGCGTGCACCCTCGCGCCAAAGGGGCTCAAGATGCAGAGCCTGCAGTCCCCCAGCTCGTCCCGAAAGCGCTCGATGGTGATCGCCCGATCGGTCGGCAGCGTCCCGGTCGTATCCCGCTGCTCCCGCACGTAGCGGGTGAGGTTGCGCGCCGCCAGCGCATCCAGGCGATGCTCAGCCTCGAGCCACGCCTCCGCCTCAGCCGAGGAGCGCGTGATGCGCTCGCCAAGCTCGCCGACGAAGGCCCCCATCGCGCGGCCGAGCTCCACCGGGCGCCCAGGGCCATCGCCATGCCAGAAGGGCAGGCGCCCGGGCTGGCCGGGCGCCGGGCTCACCAGCACCCGATCCCGCGTGACCTCCTCGATGCGCCAGGTGGTGGCCCCCAGCATGAAGGTCTGCCCGGGCCGACTCTCGTGCACCATCTCCTCGTCCAGCTCCCCGACCCGCGGCCCATCCCCCGCGATGTGCACAGCGTACAGCCCCCGATCCGGGATGGTGCCCCCGGAGATGGCGGCGAGCTGCTTGGAGCCGCGCCGCGCCTCCAGGCGATCGCTGTCCCGATCCCACGTCAAGCGAGGCCGGAGCTCGGCGAACGCCGTGGAGGGGTAGCGCCCGGAGAGCATATCCAGCACCCCGACGAGGACCTCGCGGCTGAGCTCCCGGTAGGGCCCGCACCGGCCCAGCAGGCGCTCGAGCTCAGGCACCGTCCACGCCTTCACCGCGGTCATCGCCACGATCTGCTGGGCGAGGACGTCCAAGGCGTTCGCGGGGACCCGCAGGGGCTCGATCGCTCCCTCGACCATACGGGCCGCCACGACCGTGGCCTCGAGGAGGTCGCCGCGATGCTTGGGGAAGACGCGGCCCCGGCTCACCTCCCCGACCCCGTGTCCGGCGCGCCCCACCCGCTGCAGGCCCCGGCTCACGGCCTTCGGCGACTCCACCAGGATCACCAGGTCCACCGCCCCCATGTCGATGCCCAGCTCGAGGGAGCTGGTGGCGACGATGCCCGGCAGCGCCCCGCTCTTGAGCGCCTCCTCGATCTCCTTGCGGCGCTCGTGGGAGACCGAGCCGTGGTGGGCCCGCACCAGCTCCTCGCCCGCCAGCTCGTTCAAGCGCTGCGCCAGCCGCTCGCAGAGCCCGCGGCTGTTCGTGAAGACGATCGTGGTGTCGTGCTGGCGGATCAGCTCCACGATCCGCGGGTGGATCGCGGGCCAGACGCTGGTACGGGCCTCGGCGTCCAGATCGGCCAGCGCATCCCCCGCTTGCCCGGTGGCATCGGCGGTGAAGGGAGCCGCGGCCGGCGGCGGCAGGGCACGCATCAAGTCGCCCGTCGCCTCGGCTGGTGGATGCGACGGGAGCGCTTCCCCGGGCACTCCCAGAGAGGGCCGGGTCATATCCTCGAGGGGGACCACGATCTCCAGGTCGACGCTCGGCGCCTCGCCCGCATCGACGAGCGCCACCTCCCGATCGCCACCCAGGAAGCGGGCCACGTCCACGAGGGGGCGAACCGTCGCGCTGAGCCCGATGCGCTGGGGGTCGGTAGCGGTGAGGGCAGCGAGGCGCTCCAAGCTCAGCGCCAGGTGGGAGCCTCGCTTGCGCCCGGCGAGGGCGTGGATCTCGTCGACGATGACGGTCTCGACCGTGCGAAGGGTCTCCCGAGCCTTGGAGCCGAGGAGGAGGTAGAGGGACTCCGGGGTGGTGACGAGGATCTCGCCCGGATCCCGGATCTGCGAGCGACGGGCCTTCTGGGTCGTATCACCAGTCCGCAGATCCACGCGCGGCAGGCGGGTCGTGCCCCCCTGCGCATCGGCCGCGCGGCGGATGCCGACCAGCGGGGCGCGCAGGTTCCGCTCCACGTCGTAGACCAACGCCTTGAGCGGCGAGAGGTAGAGCGCCCGCACCCCGCGGGGGGCGTCCTCCGGCAACCCCGTGAGGCGGTCGATCGCCCAGAGGAAAGCAGCGAGGGTCTTGCCGCTACCGGTGGGCGCCACGAGCAGCGTGTGCTCCCCCTCCGCGATGCGGGCCCAGCCGAGCTCTTGGACGCGGGTCGGGGCCTCGAAGCTGCCCTCGAACCACGTGCGGGTGGGGGGACCGAAGAGCTCGAGGCTCGAGGCGCCCCCGGGGGGCGGGCCGGCGGTCTCGCTGAACATGCGTACAGGAGCTTGGATCGGAGGCGGGCGCTCGTCAAGGGTCGCTCCACCCTTGCGCGCCCGCGGGGCCCACGGCATGGTCCCCGCCGCCCGCGCTCCCGGAGGTCCCCATGCGCGCCCTGACCAGCATCCTGCTCAGCTCCCTCTTCGTCCTCTCCTTCGCCGCCTGCGAGGAGGAGGCCGCCGGCGCACCTGCCGAGGCCGAGGCCGCCGCCGAGGCCGACAAGCCCGCCGAGGGTGACAAGCCCGCGGAGGGTGACAAGCCCGCAGAGGGTGAGGCCGCCGCCGCGAAGAAGGCCGACGAGCCGGCAGAGAAGGCGGAGGCCAAGCCGGCCGGGGAGGCCGAGGAGCCCGCGAAGAGGGCCGAGCCGGCCGAAGCGAAGGCGGCCGAGGGCGAAGCCAAGCCCGCCGAGGGCGCCGCTGCCGAGGCCAAGCCCGCCGAAGGGTCCGCTGCCGAGGCCCAGCCTGCCGAGGGAGAGGCCAAGCCCGCGGAACAGGTCGCTGCGCTGGCCGCCGGAGAGCGCCACCCCGGCCTGCTCGACGCCTCGAAGGCCCAGGGCGAGGGTCCGGCGAAGTACGCCGTGAAGATCGAGACCACGGCCGGTGAGTTCATCATCGACGTCACGCGGGACTGGTCGCCGAACGGCGCCGACCGCTTCTTCAACCTCGTGAAGATCGGCTACTACGATGATGTGGCCGTCTTCCGGGTCATCACCGGCTTCATGGCCCAGTTCGGGCTGCATGGTGATCCCGCGGTCAATGCAGCCTGGCGCATGGCCCGCATCAAGGACGATCCGGTCAAGGAGTCCAACAAGCGGGGCTACCTGACCTTCGCGATGGCGGGCCCGGATACGCGGACCACCCAGCTCTTCATCAACTTCGGCGACAACGTACGCCTCGACGCGATGAAGTTCTCTCCCTTCGGCAAGGTGCGCGAGCCGGGCATGGAGGTGGTCGACAAGATCCACGCCGGCTACGGCGAGGGCGCCCCGCGGGGTCGAGGCCCCAGCCAGGCGATCCTCGGCGCCCAGGGCAACAAATACCTCAAGGCGCAGTTCCCCAAGCTGGACTACATCGTGAAGGCCACGATCCTCGAGGAGGCGAAGTAGCCCGGCGAGGGCTGCCGCCGCCCCGACGCTCGATGGCGTCGGCGGGACGGCGGCGCCTCCAACGAGCTACTCGGGCGCGCCGGCGGCGACCCAGGCGTCGATGATCGCCAGCTCGCTCTCGGTGATGCAGACGTCCGCGTCGGCCGCGTCATCGGCCACCGCTCCGCCGCAGCTCTTGCCCTGGGGCATCGTGCCATTGGCGATGCGCTCCGCGGAGCACTCGGCGACGGTCTTGCCAGCGCAAGCGTTCGCGTCCTTGGCGGCATCCGCGAAGGTGGTGCCGATGTTGTGGCCACCCGAGCTCCCGCCCGTGTGGCAGCCACCGCACTGCGCGCCCAGGATCGGCAAGACGTCGGCGGTGTACGTGGG
>CAZEHU010000240.1:0-5460 GCA_964511605.1 uncultured Myxococcales bacterium | reverse complement strand
GGAGGCACGGGTGCGCCACTCCACCTGCGCGGGGACCCAGGAGGGACATCGGCGCGTCGTGACCTGGCGTATCGACGAGAAGAAGGACAAGCGGCGCATCCAGCCCGCACCGGGGGAGGCGCTGATCTCACCGCGTGGCGGCGCCCTGTGGTTCGGCGAGTCCGCCGATCGTGTGGAGCTCGAGCCGGTCGGGGAGGGCGGCGTGGCCGGCTTCCGGGGCGTGCGGCTGCGGGTCCTCGGGGAGTCGCGCCAGCGCATGGGGCGGGAGAGCAACGAGCTGATCTTCAGCGGACAGCCCTGCGTCGTCGTCGAAGATCTGGTGCTCGCGCGGGACGCGGCGGCGCTGCCGGCGGTCGGCATCGCGCCCACCGCGGCCGAGCGAGCGGGCGAGTACCTCATCGGCCCCCAGGTGGATCCCGCGGAGATCGAGGGCCACCGCCTGGCGGTCATCGGCGTCTTCCGCAAGCGGCAGAAGGTGCTCCAGCGCTGCTATGAGACCGGCCTGGCCAAGAAGGGGGGCCTCGAGGGCAAGGTGGTCCTGACCTTCCAGGTCGGCGCCTCGGGGCGCGTCGTGAGGAGCAAGTTCTCGACGACCCTGCCGGGGCCGGTCGGCCAGGAGGTGGGGGACTGCATCCGCAAGGCCGCCCGCTCCTGGCCCTTCCCGAAGCCGCCCGCCGGCACCCCTGTGTTCGCTTATCCCCTGCTCTTCGCCCCTGGTTCCTGAGAGCAGCCAGCGTCCACACCGCTCGCTACCGTCCGCATGCAGCGCCGAACGAGGCTCAGCGCTCCCACGAGGGGGCGAATACGGGGAGCGGGGGCAGGGCGACCTGCCGGGGGCGGGAGCCGTCCGCGTCCATGAGCCAGAGGGTGGTCTTGGGGCCCGGCTCGTCCCTCGGGGTGCGGCGGACGGATGCGATCGTGCGGCCGTCGGGGCTGATGGTGGGGCTCTCGGCGCTGACGCCCTTGGGGGTCAGGCGGGTGGACGTGCGGGTGGCAAGGTCCTTGCGCAGGATCGCGAAGCCGCCGGAGACCTTGTGGGCGAAGACGATCCACGAGCCGTCCGGGGACCACTCGGGGCTGGTGACGTAGCCGCCGGCGGTGAAGCGCTCGAGGCCCTCGCCGCCCGCGCCGATCAGCCAGATCTGCGGGCTCCCGCTGCGGTCGGAGACGAAGGCCAGCCGGCGGCCGTCCGGGGACCACGCGGGCGAGGTGTCGACCGCTCTGTGGCGGGTGAGCCGCTTGCGCAGGGTCCCGGTGCGGCCGTCGATCAGCACGACGTCGGAGTTCTCGCCCTCCGCCACGGAGAGCGCCAGCAGGCGCCCGTCCGGCGCCCAGGCCCCGGCGGCGTTGAGGCCAGGGCGGGTCGACAAGGGCTTGCCATCCACCAGCCAGTCCGGGTTGCCGCTGCGGTAGCTCATGTAGCCGACGGCGCCGTGGGGCCCCCAGCCGGGGCTGAGGTTCAGGCTGCCGTTGCCGGTGATCCAGGACAGGGCGCCCCCATCGTGCGCCACGGCCGCGACCTCCTTGACGCCCGGGCGTACCTGCACGCTGAGCACGAGGCGGGTGCCCGCAGCAGCCGCGAGGCCGGTGTCGTACGCCACCAGCGCGTTGACCCATCGGCTGGTGGCGGCGCGGCCGCCGCCGGGCAGGACGAGGACCTCGCCCTCGGGCAGGTCCACCGAGGCCCGCTCGCCCACCTCCACCGCGCGGATGCGCAGGCGGTAGCTGCCCGGATCACCAGCGGGAAGTAGGCTCGTCTTGATCACCCGCGCCACTCCGAGGGCCCGCCAGGCGAGGCGATTCGTCGCCGAGGGACTCACCCCCTCCTGCCGGGCGGCGGGCGGTAGCGCATGGGCGGGCAGGAGGTCATAGAACCCGGTCCAGCCGAGGTCGCTCGCGAGCCACTGGCCGACACGGCGAGCCTCCTCGCCCAGGGGGGAGCCGGGGCCGCCGGCCGGATCGGGAGCCTCGAGGTCCACGACAAGGGGTGGCGCCACGGCCAAGCGATGCAGGACCTGGACGCGCCCACGCTCCTCGCCCACGCGGCAGAGACCACCGACGCACACCGCACCCTGGCGGCAGTGCTCTCCCTTCAGGCAGAACGCCGGGGTGCCCTCCGCCGCGGCTCGCGCGGGGGCCACGGAGAGGGCGAGCGCGAGGAGGAGGCCCGCCGCCGGGAGCCCCCTCATCGGAGGAAGTGCTTGCCGTCGAGGTCGAGCTTCATGCCCTTCTCGTTGACGTAGCGGAGCACGCCGGCGTCGGGGCGGGGCAGCGTTCGGGTCCCGCCCTCGGAGGGAGCGAACTCCTGCACAGCGGCCAGGGCCGCGTCGTCGAAGCCCGCCTCTCCGCTCTTCGTCTTGATGCGGAACGCGAGGATCTCGCCGTCGGGCGAGAGCTTCGTGACCAGCACCACCGTCCGGAGGGTCTGGAGCTTGTCCCCGGAGATGTAGCTCGGCGCCACGAAGCGCTTTCGAACGGCGCGCGCCACCTTGACCGCGTACATACTGCCGGCCCGCTTGGCGTCGGCGGTGCCGCCGATGACGCCCTCCTCGTGCCCGACGATCTTCGACAGGTGGGTGGCGCGCTTTCGGGGATCGTCGTCCTCGAAGTCGCTCAGGATGTCGCTGAGGTCCTCCTTCCGATCCCGCTTGGCGTCCTTGGCATCGAAGGCCTTCTTCCTCTTCTTGTCCGGGGGCCTGTTGTCCCGGTCGAGGTTCACCCCATCCTCGATGATCTCCGGCTGCTCGTAGGTCTGGAGCTTCGGCAGGGCCTTGGGATCGGGGGCGGCCATGCCGAGGGCCGGCATCAGCGCGGCCTCCAGGATGTCGAGGGGCTCGTAGGGATCCGGCTCCGGCTCGCGGCGGCGGCGCTTTCGCTCCGGGGACTGGCAGCGGAGCTTGCCGCAGAGGCCGTAGCCCACCCACTTCGAGGAGGCGGCGAGGCTGCCGGCGTGGACCTCGGCGCGGGGAGGTGGCTCCACGAGGAGCAGCCCGGCGATGAGCCCGGCGTGGACCGAGAGCGTCAGGGCGAGGCCCGAGACGACCGCCGCGGGGCTCGGACTCACGGGATGGCCTCGGGGCCTTTCACGGGATGGCCTCGGGGGTGCGCTCCACGGTCGCGTCGCCGAGCAAGCCCGGCTCCGCCACGAGGCCGAACTTGGTGATGCCCGCCTGGCGCACCGCGGCCATGACCCGCAGCACCTTGCCGTAGTCCAGGTGGCGATCAGCGAGTACGTAGAGCTCCTTGTCTTCCTGGAGCTTGTGGTTGTCGACCAGCTTCTCACCGAGGGCCTTCAGGCAGGGCTCGAACGCGATCTGCTCGGCGTCGGCCGCCGCCGGGCTGCTCGGGGCCCCGAGGTGCCCCTCCATCGGCGGCGAGACCTTCAAGCACTCGACCACCACGGTCTCCTCGATGCTGAAGACGAGCGTCCGGTCGACGGTGAGCTTGAGCTTCTTGACCTCGCTCAGGTTCACCGCCTCCGAGTTCACCTTGGGCAGGTCCACGCCCACCTTCTGGTGCGTCTCCTTCCGCTCGCGCTGGATCTCGAGGGCCTCCTCGAGGATGCGCTCGGCCTCCTCGAGGCTCTTCTCCCGCTCCGCCTCGAGCTCGACGGTCTGCACCCCCGCGGCCACCATGAAGATGATGAGCAGCACCAACATCACGTCCACCAGCGGGGTGACGTTGATCTCGGAGAGCATAGCGGAGGGGCCGCCCCCCTCCTCCGGCCCGCTGCCGCCGCCGCCGCCGCCGCCCATGCCCATCGCTGCTACGCCCCCGGGTCCGTCCCCCCGCCTAGCTGAAGAAGTGCCGGCGGAGGATGTTGAGGTAGTCGGTGGTGAACTCGTCGAGGTGGACTTGCAGGCGCTTCAGACGCCCCACCTGCCAGTTGTAGGCCATGACGGCCGGGATCGCGGCGAGGAGGCCGATGGCCGTAGCCACGAGGGCCTCGGCGATGTGGGGCGTGACGGTCTCGAGGATGGGGCGAGAGGGATCGATGTATGCGAAGGCGTTCATGATGCCCCAGACCGTGCCGAAGAGGCCGATGAAGGGGGCGGCGCTGCCGACGGTCGCCAGGAAGCCGACCCAGCTCTGCAAGGCGGACTGGGCCTTGCCGGCAGCCTGCCTCAGGGAGCGCTCGATGTTCTCGAAGGCCTCGCCCGGGCTGTGGGGGGCCGCGGCGTAGCCATCTCCCTCGGGGCGAGCGTGACGGCCCTGGCGCTCCTGGAGGATCATGTCCAGCTCCTCGTAGCCGGCGCGGAACATGTCCCGGGCCGGGGAGTGGGGCAGGGCCGCGGAGGCCTCGTAGAGCTCAGCGAGGCGGCTCGCGGTCCGGAAGGTCTCGATGAAGCGGCGGCTCTCGCGGATCGCGCGGCCGATGCTGAAGGTCTTCACGCCGATGATGAACCAGCACATGAGGCTCAGGAGCACCAGAACGACCAGCACCGCCAGCACCATCCCCTTGGACTCGAGGACGAGCTGGAAGACATCGACCTGGTGCGCGCTCTCGGCGGCGGCTTCGGCGGCGCGGACCGAGGCCTCGGCCACGGCCGCGAGGGCATCCGGCAGGATGGACACGGTCATCGGGTCCCTCGGGTCGCTCGGGTGGGGACCGATACCACGCCGATCCCCAGGTCGCTACCGGCGCCGGAGGGGGATCACCACCCCTCGACGTCAGACGCGAGGCGCGCCCGCGGGGGCAGACCGAAGAGGGAGACCCAGAGGGAGCCGGGGAAGGCCCCCGCGCGGGTATTGTAGACCGCAGCAGCCTCGTCGTAGCGGCGCATCTCGATGCGCACGCGGTTGTCCGCGCCCGCCAGCTCCGCCTCGCGGGTCGAGGTGAGCTCCTCCCCGTGGAGTCGAGCCTGCACCTCGGTGCGCCGCTCCAGCACGCTCTGTACCTGCGAGCGGGCCTGGTCGACGTCTCCCCACAGGCTGACCAGGCTCTGGTGTGCGCGCATGGAGACCACGCCCACGACGAGCAGCGCCACCGCCAGCGTGGTCCAGATGATGTGCCGGAAGCGCTCGCGCTTCGCCGCCGCCTTGCGGGCGAGGCGCTGCCTCTCCCCGAGCGCCTGCACGGCCTGCTGCACGTACTCGGCCGGAATATCGAGCTGCCGCCCGATGTCCTCCACGTCCTCGAGGCTGAGGCTCTCCTCGTCCGCATGGAGGAGCTCGGAGGCGAGACCGATGACCTCGTCCACGTCCTGGTAGTCGACTCGGCGCTCGGGATCGGGCACGGCGGCCAAGCTAGCGGGGCGGAGCATCGATTGACAAGGTGGGGATGCGGGGTAGGATGGCCCGCGAGCCCGGATCCCCCTGATTTGCTTGACTTCGGGCACGACAATCGGCCCCACGATGGGCGCCGTCATCCCGCGGCGGGGCACCGCCGGAGGCCTGATGGGCGATAAGGACGAATCCAGGTACGGCTTCTCGGACTCGACCACCGTCGACAAGGGAGAG
>CAZEHU010000239.1:0-5479 GCA_964511605.1 uncultured Myxococcales bacterium | reverse complement strand
ACGACGAGGCGCCCCTCGTAGATCCAGCGCGCCACGAGGATCGAGTCCCCCGGAGAGGTCGCCTCGAGGGCCTCGGAGATCGTATCGTAGGGGTGCTCCACGCTGCCGTCGGCGCCAGCGCCGGAGCAGGCGCCCGCGACGTGGATCAACGCTCCCGTCGCGTTGGGATCCTGGGGGTACTGGATGTCCTCGCAGGGCTCGGCTGCGGTGCCGCAGCCGCCGGCCGCGGAGGCGACTGCGATCGCAAGGGCCCAAGGACGCACGGCTCGCATGGGAACTCCAGGGGTGGGATGAGGACGCGACACAACGTACACCACGCCGCGGCCCGGCACAGCATGTCGGCCGAGGGAGCGCGACGCTGAAGCGCGGGGATCCCGGAATGCTCAGCGGGCCGCTTCGGTCGTCGCCGACTCCGCCTTCGCCACGACGGCCCTCGCCCGGTCCAAGACCGCCTCGAGCCCCAGCGCTTCGGCTTCGGCCAGGCACTCGGCTGCGGCCTCCCGCGCGCTCGCCCCATCACCAGAAGCCATGTGGAGCTCGGCGAGGTTGCGAAGCGTATCGATGATCTGGGTCTCGAAGCCCAGGAAGCGCCCGAGGATCAGGGCCTGCTCGAGGCGGGCGAGGGCCTCCTCGTATCGCCCCGCCCCCGTGAGGAGCTCGCCGAGGTTGTTCAGGGTGATGGCCCGGTGAGGGTGCAGGCCCCACTGATCCGCGGTGTCCAGAGCCTGGAGGATGATGCGCTCCGCCTCCTCCGGGCGACCCCGATAGTGCTCGCTCACCCCGCGGATGTTCAGGGCGTCCACCAGCATCGGGGGGGCGAGGGCGTCCTCGGCGAGCTGCACCGCCCGCTCGGTAGCCTCCGCCGCCCGATCCACGTCGCCGGCCATGAGGTGACAGACCGCCAGGGTCCGATACGCCTCGGAGAGCCAGGGCTCCGACTGGGGGCTCGGCGGCAGCGGGCCCCACCGCGACAGCTCCTCTTCGAGCGGCTCCCTGGCCGCCTGGGGTCCGCCGAGGTGGGAGTCCATCGCGGCGACCCCCGAGATCGCCCGCAGCCCCAGGAGTCGATCCCCGGCGTGGTCCGCCAGCGCGTGCGCCTCACGGAAGCGACCGAGCCCCTCTTGGTAGCGTCCGTGGAAGCGCAGCGCGGCCCCCGCGCTCAGCGCGATCCGTGCCAGCAGCGAGGGGTCGCCGGCCTCCGAGGGCGGCCCTCCGAGGGCCTCCTCGGCGACCTCGTCGACCCGTCCGAAGCGCCCCACGCACAGGGCCATCTGGGCGAGATCGGCGAAGAGCTCGAGGCGCTCGTGCTCGGTGGGGCTCCCGGGCTGCCCGGCCGGCAGGCGAGGCAGCAGGCTCGCGCAGGTCTCGAGGCACTCCACCGCCTCGTCGAAAGCATGCAGGGTCTGCGCCCGCCGCGCCTCCGGGCGCAGGCACGCCCACGCCCGCTCCGGGAGGTCGGCGCCGAGGTAGTGGGGGCCGAGCATCCCCCCGGCGCTGCCTCCGCGTCCCCGCAGGCGATCCTCGAGCCACTCCGCGCAAAGGCGATGGAGGCGGCGCCGGCGTGCCGGCTCGACGCGGCGCAGGACGGCCTCTCGGACCGCAGCCTGCGCGAAGCCGAGGTCGGCCTCCCCGCCGAGGGAGAGCGTGCGAAGGGGGGCGAGGAAGCCGCGAGCTATCAGCTCCGGCAACAGAGCATCGACCGGCGCGCTCTCGCACAGGGTCCGGAGCAGCCCGGGCCAACAGCGCTCGCCCGCGACGGCGGCGGCCTCGAGCACCTCTCGCTGATCGGGCGGGAGGCGCTGGATGCGTCCCGCGACGAGCCGCTCGAGGCTGGCGGGGAGGGCGAGGCGAGACACGGTCGGATCGGAGAGCTTCCAGCGCTCCGGCCCCGGCACGATCAAGCCCTCGTCGACCAGATCGTGCAGCGTCTCCTCGACCAGGAAGGGCGAGCCCTCCGCGACGTCTGCGATGGCCGTGACGAGCCGGGCCGGCACCTCCGGCAGGCGCCGGAGGGCGTGGCGAACCAGGGCCTCGGTCTCCGCGCGCTCGAGCGGCGGGACCTCGAGCGCCTCGACCCCTCCTTGCAGCGCCAGCAGCGCCGCCGCCGAGTCGCGCCCTCCCTCGCTGCGGGAGGCGACCAGGAAGAGGATCGGGGCGTCCGCGAGGTGGGTCACCAGGTAAGCGAGGAGCGCCCGCGTCGGCCGGCTGGCGTCCTGGAAGTCGTCGAGCAGGAAGAGCACGCGATGCCGCATAGCGAGGCGGCGATAGAACGCGGCCAGGCGAGCGAAGAGCTCGGTGCGGAGCGCCTCCTCCCCGAAAGCAGGGGTGTCCCGGGGAGCTCGCTGCATGAGGGTCTCCGCCGCGGTCTCCACGGTCTCCTCGAGATCGGGCCGCGGCTCCTCCCCGAGGAGGCTCCGCAGGGTCTCGCCGATGGCCCTCTCCTCCTCGTCGAGGCGCGTAGGAGTGTGTGCGATGAAGCGGCGGATGATGTGGTCGATCCGGGCATGGACCACCTCGGGCGTGTCGGTCGGGCGAATCCTGGCTCGGGCGCGGAGGGCCTCGACGAAGGGCTCGTAGGGAACGGCCCCCCCGCCGGCCGTGCACCGGCCCTCCTCGACGAACCAGGTCGCGCTCTCCTCCTCGACCGCCTCGAGCAGCGCCCCCAGCAGGCGGGTCTTGCCGACGCCGAGCGCTCCGCGGAGCAGGATCGCCCGAGCGCTGCCCTCCCTGTCGACCTCCTCCAGGCGGCCCCGGAGGCTCGCGAGGAGCTCCTCCCTGCCGACGAGATCGAGGGAAACGCCGTGGAGATCCACCTCGCGGGCGCGGCGCACGACCCGCTTGCGGCCGAGGACGGCCCTGGCCCGCCCGCCGCCCCCATCGTGGATCTCGAAGGCGCCGCGGACCAGCCGGTAGAGCGGGTGGTCGATGACGAGGTCGTCGTCCTGGGCCCCGGCCACCAGGGATCGCGCTCGCTCGACCGTGGGCCCCGCCACCAGCGGCACCCGGCCGCCCCGGCGGCGCCGCACCACGCCGGTGGCGACCGCCAGGCGAGCGCGCAGATCGAATCCTGGGGGCAGGGTGGGATCGGAGACCAACCCCTTCAGCGACGCCTGGGCGGCCAAGGCGCAGTCCAGCGCAGACTCCGCGCTCCCGTAGGGTTCGGTGCTGGCATCGAAGACCGCGATCAGCTCGCTGGAGCCCGCCTCGTCCACCTGCCCCGGGCCCGCATCGAGGGCCATGCGCGTGCGTTCGACGGCCAGCGCCAGGCTGTCGAGGTGGTCGTCGACCGGGACCTGGGCAGGATCGGTACGATCCTCGAGCGCGACGAGGACGAGCGCGGCCTCCGCGGCGGAGTGGACCGGGGGCGCGAGCGCGCGGCGTTCGGTCCACGACCCCTGCTCCCGGGAGCCCTCCACGGCCCCTCGGCGGGTCGGCGCTTCGGAGTCCCATTGGCCTCCGGACCAGGTCTCGACCGCCCGCACGAGCTCCTCGGTAAAGGTGGCCACGTCGTCGAATCGATCGCCGGGGTCCTTCGCGAGGGCCCGCGCCAGGACCCGATCCACCGGGCTGTCGGGGCGGAAACCCAGCTCTGGGCGGAGCTGGGACGGGAGCTTCGGTGCGAAGTGGATGTGGGCGACAAGGATCTCGGGGACCGTTCGCCCGGAGATGGGCCTGAGGCCCGTCAGCAGCTCGCAGGCGAGGACCGCGAGGGAGTAGATGTCGGTGCGAGCGTCGACCGATTGGCCCTGGGCCTGCTCGGGCGCGATGTAGTCGGGCGTCCCGACGGCCATCCCGGTCTGGGTGACCTGCGACGCCTCCCCCCCGAGGGCCGCGCGGCCCCGATCGAAGACCTTGGCGAGCCCGAAGTCGGCCACCTTCACAAAGGAGGGATCTCCGACGACGGAGGTCAGCATCACGTTCCCCGGCTTCAGATCCCGGTGCACGATGCCGCGCCGATGCGCCGCCGTGAGGGCGTATCCGATCTGGCGCAGGACCCGGCAGAAGCGAGGAGGGGACATCGGGCCCTCCCGCTCGAGCAGCGCCTCGAGGCTCTCCCCCTCCACGTACTCCATGACGATATAGCTGAGACCATCGGGCTCGGCGCCGAAGGCGTGGATCGTCACCAGGTTCGGGTGGCTGAGGCGGGACAGGAGGCGAGCCTCCCGCCGGAAGCGCTCGCTACCGGTGACCGCGGTGGCCACCTCCGGCTTGAGGAACTTGAGGGCCACCGAGCGCTCTAGCACCCGATCCTGGGCCAGCGCCACCGCCCCCACCGCGCCCTCGCCGAGGACCTTGAGGATCTCGTAGGTGGAGCCGACGACGGCGCCAAGGGGCGGAAGGCTCGGAGCAGGAGGGGTGCCCGACGGCTCGGCGGCGTCGAGGAAGCGCGCGGTCTCGTGGTGCTCGGGCACGGGTCCAGTGTCCGCGGCTCCGTGGGGGTTGGCAACCCGGGCAGTCCGGGAGAAAAGGACGCTACCGCGAGCGGGCGCTGGGAGGCGCGTAGGTCCTGCAGGGCTGCCCCCGCAGCGAGGGGCAGGGCGGGAAGTCAGCGGGGACCTCGAGGCCCGCGACGGTGGGCAGCACCAGCCGGGAGGGCCGTGTGGGTCCGACGTGGAGCGTGTGCTGGGGCTGGGTCTCGCCGTAGTCCGGGCTCTCGAACTCCCACGTTCCGTGGTCCCGGCCGGGGGCGCTCACCGTCATGCGCAGCCGCGCTCCGGCGCGGAGGGCCGCCGCGAAGGAGGGGAGGGCCACGGTGGCCTCGACGAGCTCGCCGGGCGCGAGGGGGTGGAAGTCCTCCTGCTCGAAGGTGTGCACGATCCGGAAGGCGTCGCTGGCGCCCTCGTCGATCGTCCGGTGGCCGAGGCGCAGCCAGCCCGACTGCAACAGATACTCCGTCCCATCCGGCCGGACCTCGGAGAGGGTGACCTGGACCTGCACATCGTCCACCTCGCTGGAGATGTGGAGCACGGCATAGCCGGGCCCGGCGACGACTCGCTCCTCCTCGAGGGGGGCTGTGAGATAGGAGAGGCTGTGGCCCTCCGGGAAGGGCCTCCAGTCCACATCCCAGAGGGGCTCGAGGAGCTGGTAGCCCGCGGGCCCGAAGAAGGTGTCTCCGCCGGCCTCGGGGTCGTGCAGCCAGGTCTCGGCGCTCTCCGATTCGGCAGGTTCCTCCTCGCTCAGCGTGCCTTGAGGCCCCAAGTGCAGCGTCCACGGGGTGGCCTCGGCCGGGGGCCAGGTGTCGAAGGTGGCCTCGAAGCGCGCGGCCGTGGCGCCGGGGGCCGGCCCCCCGGCCCCGTTCTCGAAGAGGACGCGGATCGGGGCCTCGGCCTCGTAGATCGCGAGGGCGCCCTCGTAGTCGTCGAGCCAGTCCTCGAAGCGATTGTCCTCGAAGCCCAGCCCCTCCACGCCGAACTGCTTGGCCAGCTCGGGGCCGCCGAGGTCGACCAACCAGTCCTCGAGGTGGGGCACCCGCCGGGCC
>CAZEHU010000238.1:0-5480 GCA_964511605.1 uncultured Myxococcales bacterium | reverse complement strand
CCCACGGCGCTTTCCCTTGCGGGGCGAGCCCCCTCTCGGGGCGACGCGGGCGGCGCTCCAGGATCGAGGGGCCGCCGGTCGCACCAGCCGACGGGGCTTTGGCCTCGAGATCCGGGAGCTCCGAGACCACCAGCCCGGCGATCCCTTCAAGCACATCGCGTGGGCCGCCACCGCCCGAAGGGGCAAGCTGATCAGCCGCGAGTTCGAGTCCAACCTCCAGCTCAGTGCCTGGCTGCTGGTGGACGTGAGCCCCAGCATGTTCTGGGGCGAGGCGGGCAGCGCGCGCATCGACTTCGCCCTCGAGACCGCCTGGAACCTCACCTGCCTCCTGGCCGCCAGGGGCGATCGGGTAGGCGCGATGCTCTTCGACGAGCGGGTCCGCCTCGAGGTGCACCCGCAGCCGGGCCGAGCCCATCGCTTCCGCATCCTCGAGGCCCTCGCCGAGGCGGCGCATCTATGCCACGAGGATCGTACCGAGCTGACCGAGCGAGAGCTCGTCGACGCCGTCGCGCGCTGGTTCGATGCCCAGGAGGGGCGCACCTTCCGGCTGCCACGGGAGCTCTGGGGGGCAGGTGGACCCCACCGCCCACGGCATGACGAGATCCGCCTGCTCGAGGCCGTGGAGGCCCGCCTCGAGGAGGAGCGCCGGCGGCGCCGGCCCCGGGTGCGCCTGCCGGTGCCGGTCGGGGCTTATGCCCTCGATCGACGCCCGAGCACCTATCGGGCCTTCTGCCGCCACATGGGGATCCCCCTGCCCCTCGATCCGACGCCCCGGCCCGGCGCCCAGGCCCGCGGCATCGAGGCGGCCATGGAGGTGATCCTCCGCGCCCGAGGAGGCCCCCACACCCTGGTGGTGCTGAGCGATCTGCATACGGCCGACGACCTCGGCGCCCTGCGTCGGGCCGCCGTGGGGGCGCGACGGCATCACCACGGTGTCCTGATCCTCTGCCCGGCCGATCCCGCCTTCGTCTCCCCCGACAGGGGCGTGGCCGGGGCGGCCACGGGAGCCGCCCGGGAGCAGGCCCTGCTCCGAGCCCTCGCCGAGGTGGAGCGAAGCCGCACCAGGCAGTCCTTGTCGGCGGTGGAGGCCGTGCTGCGTCCCGCCGGGGTGAAGATCGTGAGCTGCACGCCCGACGACGTGACGCCACGCCTGCTCCGGCGCCTGGATCAGGTGGCATGAGCGAGGGACTCTGGAGCAAGCCAACCTCGGAGTTGTCTGGACAGGGGTGGAAGCTCGTCGCACGGTGCGTGCCGTGATCGCTCTCTGGATCGCCTTTTTCCTGCTCGTGCTGTTGCTCCTGGCCTTCGACCTGGGGGTGATCAACCGGAAGGCCCACGTCATCGGCCTCAAGGAGGCGGTGGGCTGGTCGGCCTTCTGGATCAGCCTGAGCCTCCTGGCCGGCGCCGGGATCTACGCGATCTACGAGCATCACTGGTTCGGCGCGGGCCTCGAGGAGGGTCGCGACGGCGCGACCGCGGCGATGGAGTACCTGACCGGCTGGCTCATCGAGAAGAGCCTGTCGGTGGACAACATCTTCGTCATCGCCCTCATCTTCCGGTACTTCGCCGTGCCGCCAGCCTACCAGCACCGCGTGCTCTTCTGGGGCATCCTCGGTGCCCTGGTGATGCGCGGCGTGATGATCGGCGCCGGCATCTGGCTGGTCAGCCACTTCGACTGGATCTTCTACGTCTTCGGCGCGCTCCTCCTGTACAGCGCGTTCCGCATGCTCAGCGATCAGGACGAGCAGGTGGATCCGGAGACCTCTCGGGTCGTGCGCTGGGCCCGCAAGGTCATGCCCCTGTCTTCGAGGTACGAGGGGCAGCGCTTCACCACGCGCGTGGACGGCCGCTTCATGTTCACGCCCCTGATGCTGGTGCTCATCGTCATCGAGACGGCGGACGTGGTCTTCGCGGTAGACTCGATCCCGGCGATCTTCGGCATCACCACCGATCCCTTCCTGGTGATGACCTCCAACGTCTTCGCGATCCTCGGCCTCAGGGCCTTGTACTTTGTCCTGGCCGGGGTCATCGATCGCTTCCGCTACCTGGCCTTCACCCTCACGATCATCCTGGGCATGGTGGGGGCCAAGATGCTCCTGCACCACGTGGTGCACGTGCCCACGGCGGCCAGCCTGCTCTTCATCGTCGTCACCCTGACCCTGGGCATCGTCGCCAGCGTCTGGGCGGAGAGGAACGCCCCGGAGGAGCGCCCGCAGGCGGTCCTGCCGCGCAGGGCCGGTGGCTTCGATGGAGCTGAGGGCGAGCCGGAGTCGGCCCCGAGGGAGGCCGGGACATCGGAAGAGGGCTGAGGGCCCTACCCGGCCCGGCGCGAGGCGATGCGGCCCCAGTAGCTGCGCGGGCAGGTCCGCGCCGCGCGGGCGTAGTGTCGGGAGGCCTCGTCCACCCTCCCCTGCGCGGCGAGCGCGTCGGCGTACCAGCAGCGATTCCGGGCCCGCACCACGTTCGTCAGGGGGAAGTAGCCCGCGCGGAGGAGGCCCTCGAGTGCGACCTCCGCGGCCACGGCATCCCCGCGATCGAGGTCGAGGCGCGCCTGGACGGCACGCACTCCGGAGTGCTTGTCCGCACCCTTGATGCCAGCGGCGGCATCCAGCGCTCGCTCCGCCCACCAGGCTTGACCCAGGAGGGCGTTCGCCTCCGCCTCGGCGCTCAAGGCCTCGAGGCGCATCCAGTCCGCCTCGAGGCCCTCGGTGCGCACGGCCTCCACGGCGCGGAGGGCGGCTCGAGGCAGCCCGCTCAAGGCCAGGCCCATGATGCGGCGGACCCGGAAGATGTCCCGGAAGGTCGCGAAGCGCTCCCGCTCGATGCGGTGCGCGACCGCCAACTCGAAGAGCTCACCGCGCCCCTCGTAGAGCAGGCGGTGCACCGCGCGATAGCCGGTGTAGCCGCGGATGAAGACCCACCCGAACAGGAGGTGGAAGCCGCCGACGATGCCCAGCACCTCGGGGCTGCCCGGCAGCACCTCGAAGAAGAGGAGGGCCGAGGTGGCGATCGAGCCGAAGACCACGGCCCCGAAGAGGATGGAGAGCCACATGGGAGGCTCAGTCTACCAGAGGGCGGGGCGCGGGACGCCCAGGATCGCGGACGCCTCCCTACTCCACGAAGCAGGCCACGTCGTACTCGAGCTCCACCTCGGAGCCGTGCTGCGGGAAGCATGCGCCTGCCTCGTCGAAGACCACCGCGTGGGTCTCTTCATTCCAGGTCCAGCCCTGACCCTCTGCGCAGACCACGCCGTCGATGCGCACCTGGAGGGTGGGCACGTCGACCGGCAGAGATGGGTAGAACTGGTCCTTGAGGCCGAAGCTCTTCGCGGCGATGTCCGCGAACTCGTCTGCGAACTCCAGCGCGCAGAGGTCCGCCGCGACGCCGCCGAACATGTTCGCCTGGGCCGGGTAGCGGAAGGAGGGGAAGTGGAAGCCCGGGCAGAAGCAGCCGATGGTCTGATCGGGGCAGGCGCTGACCGTATGCACCTTCACGCCATACCCCTTCTGGGGGTTCTTCAGGCCCGCGAGGGCCGTGGTGTAGAACTCATTGGCCTGCGGGCTCGAGTCCTCCTCGTCGCTGACGATGATGACCACCAGATCCGCGTCCTCCCGGAGGAAGCCCCAGTTGGTCCCGCGGCACAAGCCGTCGTGGCAGAGCATGCCGATGGGGCACTGGTTGGGGATACCGGCGATGCAGTCGTTGTTGCTCGTGGCCACGTTGGCGCCGATGAGCGCGTGCCAAGCAGCCTCCTGGCCCATCTCTTCGCCGCTGCCGGTGATGCCGACGATGAGGTTGTTGCCGAAGATCTCGCGGGCCACCTCGGCCTCGGACGGGCTGCCGGGCGCGGGCTCCTCGCCGCCCTCGGTGGGCTCCTCGTTGTCCGCCTCAGGATCCGGGATGATCACCGGGCCTCCGCCGGGGTTGGCCATCACGGCCTTCACGTACTCGTCGGAGACGTAGGGCGGGTAGCCCTGGAACTTGCCGTTGACGAGCTGCATGTCGGTGGTGGTCACGGCGAGGTGATAGGACTGCCCCCAGCTCACGGCCATCTCGACGAGCTGGGGGAGCTCCTTTTTGAGGAGCTGCTGCTCGTCGTGCATCGAGCCGGAGTCGTCCACCACGAAGAGCACGTCCACGTTGGGGGTCGGCGCCTGGGTGAACACATCGGTCTGGTGGTCGACGTCGATGGGCACGCCGCTGAGCGCCATGTCGAACTCCGGCAGGTTCGCGGCGTCGGTCTCGAAGTGCAGCGTGCACTGGAGGGGCGAGGTCGTGCCCTCCGAGGGGGACCACACCACCTCGAGGGCGAGCTGCTCGAAGCCGCCGACCTCGAAGGGCACCGCCGGATGGCCCTGGGTCTTCACGTCCGGCCCGCAGCCGGTGGGGGTGACGGCGCCCGCGGAGACCGGCAGCGGCCCCAGGCTCGCGATGAAGGCGTTGTTCGGCTTGGACTCGCAGCCGGTGCGGACCGTACCGAAGTCCACCGCCGGGGGATCGATCGCAGCGATGGGCGTCGCGCTCTCCGCGCGCAGGTTCACGCCCTTCATCCAGCCGCCGGGCGGCGCCACGAAGACGAAGCCGGTGCCGCCCAGGTTGGGATCCTGGAAGTTCGAGGTGATCTTGCCGAAGTACAGATCGCGGCCGAGATCGATGTTCTCCACCTGGGGGGCATCGAAGGTGATGTCGAAGGCGATCGACTCCCCCGGGTGGAGCTCGGTATCGGTCGCCGGCGAGCCGGTCACGCTGAAGGGCGTGCCGGGGAAGAAGGGATCGCAGTCGAAGCGATGACGCATACCGAGCTGCACCTTGTCGCAGCCGGTGACCTCGTGGCTCTTGTAGATGCACTTCCCGCTGCCGAAGTTGACGATGTGGAGCTGGCCGGTGTGGCTCGAGCCCTCCTTGTGGGCGCCGAGGGCGAGGATCTCCGGCACGAAGGCCGGCTCACAGCTCGGACGCTCGCTGCGCCGGGCCACCACGTCGAGCGGATACTCCGGGACCAGCGGATCGTCGGTATGGAGGAGGAATTGGGCGAACTCGGTGCCCTTGGTGCCGCCCGTATTCTCGAAGGTGAGGGTGAGGTCCACGTTCTCCCCGGGCTTCAGCGTGGTGGGCAGGAGATCGGCATCCGGGAAGTCGAACTCGTCGGAGGTGGGATCGGCGAGATCGGCGTCGAGGATCTCGATCTCCGAGCTGCCGGCGTTGATGACGGTGACCTGCCGCTTGGCGACGAAGCCCTCTGCGACGAACGCGAAGTCCACCGCATCCGGCGGGATCACCTCGATGGAGGGGGTGCCGGCGGCCCCGTAGATCGGCACGGTCATCGGGTTGTGCGCCTCGTCGGTATTGTCGATGACGATGTTGGCGATGGGGTTGCCGCTCATGGGCAGCTCGGTCGCGGGCTCGAAGACCACACCGAGCTTCTCGAGGCCGCCGGGCTCGAGCTCGAGCCCGGCGGCCGGGATCGGGGGCACACTGGA
>CAZEHU010000237.1:0-5490 GCA_964511605.1 uncultured Myxococcales bacterium | reverse complement strand
CGGCCCCCGCCGAGGCCTCCGGCCACTTCTCCTGGAGCGCGAAGGTGTCCAGCTCGTCGAGGGAGCTGTCGATGCTCTTGTCGAGGGCGTGCATCGCCTTCGCCCAGTGGCGCGACCAGCGCTCGGGACAGCGGGTGCAGCCCGCGGCCTCGTCGCGCGTGAGCGTGCAGGCCACCCGCTTGCGGTCCAGGCAGGCCTGCCACCGGGTCTGGAACTCGGTGGCCGTGGCGCACTGGTTCCGGACGGCGGAGGACCAGGCGTCGATGTAGGCCCCGGCGGCCCTCTCGGCGCCTTCGCCGCGGAGGTCGATGGCGGGCAGGGCCCCGTCGCAGACCGCCCCGATGGCGCTCTTGGCGCGCTCGCAGGCCCCGACGAAGGTCTCGCCGTGGCAGGGGTCGTGGCCGAGGGCCAGGTCCTTGGCGCAGCGCTCCAGGGTCAGCCGCGTCGGCACGTCGGCGAAGGCGTCGAGGCATTGGGCGTGCGCTTCGGAGGTGCAGGTACGGGCCATCTCGGGATCGGGGATGGCGTCGCAGGCCGCGGAGACGATCTCCGGATAGGTGGCGAGATCGTCGACGATGCGGCGCAGGCAGGTCTCGTCCTGGCGGCTGCCCCCCTTGCGGGTGCACTTGGTCTGCTTGGCCCGGCTACAAGCATCTCGGACCAGGGCGTCGGTGAGGCGGCGGTCGTCGCAGCCGACGCGCCGCTTCGGCGCCTTGGCGGTGGCGAGTGCCGGTAGGAGCACGACCCCAGCGAGGGCGACGAGGCAAAGGAACCGCGTCGCTCCGTGCGTTCTCGCCCGGTGGATGGTGGGGGTGGCTGAGCTGGTCATGGGGCTCCCTCCGCGCTCGAACCCATGGGTAGACGTTCTCGGCGCCGGAGCGCAACAGGCGCCGCACCTTGCTTCGTCCTCAGGCGCGGCCCATCATCCTCGCCGACCCCTGGCCGAGGACCCACGATGAAGCGACGTACGGCCCTCCTCTTCGCCGCCCTCTCGCTCGTGGTGCTCGGCCCCTTGGGCTGCGCGGAGCCTGGTGGCGACGGCGGCGGCTCCTCAGCGGCGGCTCGAGGAGCGGGCACCGGGGCCGGCGCCGGCACGGAGGGGACCGAGGGCGACGGAACCGAGGGCGACAGCGCGGCGGATGGGAGCGTCGGCGGCGGCGCCGCATCGGACGCGACCGGGGCCGGGGAGCCGGAGGTCCAGCCGGAGACCGAGCCGGAGCCCGCCAGTAGCTGCAATCCGCTCAAGGACGAGGGCTGCACCGAGGGCGAGACCTGCTCGTTCAGCCCGACCGGCACCTCCCCCGAGTGTGTGGTGGCCGGCGTCGTGCCCATCGGCGGATCCTGCGAGGGCGGCGAGGCCTGCGCCGAGGGGGTCTGCCTCCAGCTCGAGGGCACCTCGGGGCCGCTCTGCTACAAGTTCTGCAAGATCCAGGGCCACTGCGGCGTCGACGCCTGTGTGGAGCTCGAGTCCTCCCCCTACTCGGTCTGCGAGCTCGAACAGGTCGAGCATCCCCCCTGCACCCTCCTCGACGTCGGGGCGTGCGGCGTCGGACAGGGCTGCTTCATCGTCGGGGGCCAGGACGGGCCCGTCTGCAGGGGCTCGGGCGGCGCTCCCGAGGACGGCGCCTGCGCGAACCCGACGGACTGCGCCGACGGCCTGGCCTGCGTGAACAGCATCTGCAAGCGCCTGTGCGACTCCGCCGATGCCGATCCCTGTGACGATCCCTTTGTCGCTTGCTCGAGCTACTGGGGCGCCATCGGGTATTGCGACCGATGAGCGCGGAGTCCGCCCAGGCTCGCCGCGGGGCCTCGACACCCCTCGCCCCGACCCCCGGCCAGTGGCTCCTATTGGGGCTGGTGTTGGGGCTGGTGCTGGGGCTGGTACCCGGATGCTCCGAGGCCGGCGGGACGTCGACCGTCGGCGGCGCCGGGGGGGCGGCGTCGACCGGCGCAGGCGGCACGGGCAGCGTCGCGTCGGATACGACGGGCTCGGGCGCCGGATCGGGCTCCGCTGTCGATGGTGCGGTAGGCGACGCCCAGGTGCAGGACTCAGGCGGCGAGGGCAGCGAGGACATAGCGTCCCCCTCTCTGGACGGGCTCGCGGAGGACGCCTCGGAGCCCGCGCCTTCGGACGTGCCGATCTGGGCGCCCGATACGGTGAGCTGGGTCTGTGATCCCTTCGCCGACGAGGGCTGTCCGGAGGAGGGCACCTGCACCTTCCTCGCCGGGGAGTTGGTCCCGGCGTGCGCCCTGTCGGGCCCAAGCGCCCCGGGAGAGCCCTGCAGCGCCGATGCCACGTGCGCGGCCGGGCTCTGCCTCTCGCTCAACGGGACCGGCCATCGCTGCTACAGCTTCTGCTCCAAGGCCGCGGACTGCGCCTCGGGCTCCTGCCTCTCGCTCGGCGATGCGCCCTACGCCCTCTGCGAGATCCCGGGCCTCTACGGGTCCTGCGAGCTCCTGGATCCGGCGTGCGAGGAGGGCTCTGGCTGCTATGCGGTCAGCGGCCAGCCCACGGCCGTCTGTCTGCCCGCCGGACAGGCGGCCCTCGGCGAGGCCTGTGGCACCACCGCCAACGCCTGCCAGCCAGGCCTGGTTTGTGCTGGGGAGGTCTGCCGCCCCCTCTGTGATCTCGAGGGCCCGGAGACCTGCCAGGACGTACCCTGCACCGTGTACCAGCACGGCGCGGGGTTCTGCCCCTCGGTGGGCGTCCCGCCCTGAGGGCCCTCGGGCACTCCCCTGGCGGCCCTCGGCTACTCCCGCTCCTCCCAGCGGCAGACCTGGCCAGGGGCCGGGGGCTCGCCGATCCGCTCGTAGAGCGTGATCGGATACGAGCGGCCGTACTTCAGCTCGGGATCGTCGAACTGCCGTGCCCTCCGTAGCCAGCGGCGCGCGGTCGGCAGGGTCTGCAGGCGGCGGTGGGTGAAGTAGCTGCGGCTCGTGGAGACGACGTAGCGCAGGTGATCGGCGCAGGCTCGCTCCCAGAAGTCGCGCTCCTCGAGCAGGCCGGTCTTGAAGCGCTTGTTGTTGGTATCGACCTCCCCGGCCGCCAGCTTGCGGCCCGCGGCCAGCGCGATGAGGGGCGTGGTCGTGGAGGCCCCCGCGATCGTCTCGTGGGGTTCGGTGCGCTCCCGCACCCAGGTGGCGATCTCCCCCAAGGAGGCGAAGCGTCGCTTCTTGTTCCACAGGTAGTGGCGGTAGCCGCGCTCCATGTCGCCCTTGAGGCGGCTGTCCTCCCAGTACAGGGCCCGCACGACGTCGGACAGGCCCTCGGCCACCGGCGCGGGTCGCCAGGTATAGGCGTTCCGCTTGCCGGCCTGCTCGAGCTCGTCGGGGAAGACGCGGTTGGCGTGGGCCGCCGAGGGCTCCCAGAGCGCGAAGAGCACCAGGGCCAGGGTGCCGAGGAGCAAGGCGCCGCCTCGGCCGTCCGGGCGCACGACCCCTTGCCACGCCAGGCCCAGCGCCCGTGCCACCAGCCACCCGAGGCCGAGTGCGAGGCAGGGGTAGATCAGCACGAAGTAGAAGCTGTAGAGCTCCCGGAACATGGCGAACTGGAGGAAGAGGGCCAGCCCCACCGCCCAGATCGCGGCGGCGGAGCCCTCGCTCCGTGCCTCGGCCAGCGCCTCCGCGCTGGGCTCTGCACGAGTCCCCCGGCCCTCGTGCGGGGGTGCGATGTGGCGCCAGAAGCGGCGCGGATCCACCAGCCTCCAGGGTGCGCTCCTGCCCAGCCCGCTCCGCCAGAAGAGCGCCGCGCCGAGGAGCGGCGCCACCAAGCCCGCCGTCCAGAGGTGGGCGTGGTAGTAGAGGTCCTTCTGGAACGGCCTGGCGCTCACCATGACGCCCAGGTTCTTCATCAACGCGCTCAGGGCCCCCGGTCCGCCCGGCGGCCCCCCGAAGACCGGCACCATGCCGGGCTCCCGCATCGCCTTGAGGCCGTGGTAGCGGTAGACGCCGTCGACGAAGGGATCCCCGGCCGCGATCCAGCACACGAGGTTCAGGCCGCCCCACACCCCGAGGAAAGCGAGGAGCTGGCGGGTCGCCTCCCGGCGAGAGGCGAAGACGCTCAGGAGCATCGCCGCACAGATCGCGGCCATGCTGTAGAAGCCGGTCGAGGCCGCGAGGCCGAAGAGCGCGCCGGCCTGGCGCGGGGCTCGGGCCTGCCAACGCCAGAGCCCGAGGGTAAGCCACATCACCGTCAGGTTGATGCCGGTCATATTGGTGGAGGCCTTGAGGGTCTCGGCGGCGAAGAGGAACGCTACCATCGCGAAGGCCGCTGCGATCCGCCCGTGCGCCCGCCGCCCGAGGGCCCAGATCGCCAGCCCGCTGATGGCCCCGGCGACCACGCTGACGCCCTTTGCGAGGGTCAGGGACCAGCCGAAGAGGGTGAACAGCGCGCCGGGCAGCAGGACGTGCAGCGGCGGATGCGCGAAGAAGTAGTCCACATAGGGCCAGCGCCCCTCCGCGAGCTCGGCGGCCATGTAGAAGTAGATGTTCTCGTCGGTATTCGAGGGGCCCATGCCGTGGGTCTTCAGGAGGAGGTAGAGCCCGGTGACGATGGCCGGCACCGCCACGTCCAGCGCCACCCCCGCCCCCGGCGCGGCGGCCGGGCCCTGAGCCTCCAGCAGCGCTTTGCCGCCGACGACCAGCAGGCCGACGAGGCCACCGAGCATCAGGCCTGCGAAGACGAACGCGCCGAGGCCCTCGGCAACGAGGACTGGGGTCACGAGGTGGTGGAGCGCGAGCAAGGCTGCTCCCGAGCCGGCCAGCAGCAGGGCCGGCCTGGCCGCGCCTTCTTTGTCCAGATCCTCGGTGTCGTCCTCCGCCCTGCCCACGCTCGGCGACGCCTCGTGGCCAGAACGCGCCCACCCCACGCTCAGCATCCACCCGGCCCCCAGGGAGAGCCCGAGGAGGCACAGGAGCGCGCCCTCGATCGCCCCAGCGAGGCCCGCGCCTCCGTCGAGGAGCTCGAGGCCGAGGGCCAGAGGCAGGCGTCCCTCGTTGAGGCTCCAGTGGGGCATCAGCAGGACCACCGTCGCGCCCAAGGTGCCGGAGATGATGACCCCACGGGCGAGGGCGCCCCCGCGACCCCGGGCCAGCGCCCACGCCGCCGCGGCGAGCGCCACGAAGGGGATGTGGGAGGGCAGCCCGACGAGGCTGCCGTGGGCGTGCTCGAAGGGAGAGCGATGCCAGGAGGGGTGGCGATGGACCAGGGCGGCCAGGGCCAGGGTCCCGAGGACGGGGCCCGCCACCCGGATCCACGCGGCGAGCCCACCGCGCCCGAGCCAGGGTCCGGCCGCGGTGGCGAGGGCCGCGAGCACCGCCGCCAGGCGGCCGAGATCCCACAGTCCACCGAAAGCCAGCGTGCCCTCCGTGGGGCCAGCGCCCAGGGCGCCCACCAGCACCAGGGCGGCCGCGGCGAGGGATCCGACGGGGACCGGGCGGCCGGCCTCGCTCATGGTCCGAGGAGCTCGCCCAGCACCCGCTCGGACTCCG
>CAZEHU010000236.1:0-5501 GCA_964511605.1 uncultured Myxococcales bacterium | reverse complement strand
CTCCGCGTAGAAGGTATTCTCACCGAGGCCCTGGATCTCGTCCTTGGGGCGGGTCCCGGTGCCGCGGGCCGCGGCGCCTGCGCCCGCCTTGGCGCCCGCACCCTCGAGGTGGACCACCAGGGTGGTGGCGCCGATGACGACCCGGTCGCCGTCCGAGAGGGTCGCCTGGGTGATGCGGCGCCCGTTGACCATCGTGCCATTGGTGGAGCCGAGGTCCGTGACACGCCACTCGCCGGAGTCCCGGCGCTCGATGACCGCGTGCTTGCGGGAGACGTTGACGTCCTGGAGCTGCAGGTTCGACGTGGAGAGCTTGCCCACGTTGATGATGGCGCGGTCGAAGTCCACCTCGCGGACGAGGCGTCCGCCGCGGTACTCGCTGAAGGCGTGGGTCGGCATCGCGTAGACGTCCTCTCTTGGTGGGCGCAGGGGGGGCCGGGGCTAGGGGCTACGGGACTATCTAGATATCCTCGGCGGACTTGACGATCTCGTCGACGAAGTCCAGCCGGATCGAGATGAGCGAGGACATGCGGCCCCGCCTGAGGCCCTCGACGAGCATCGTATTGGGCTTGAGGTAGTCCGTGGAGATCTCGTCCTCCTCGAAGTTGAAGACCTGGGGCTCATCGTCGCCCTTGGCCGGAGCCTGCGCGAGGGCCGGGGCCGAGATCGCGAGGATCGTCAGCGCGGCGGTCGCGGCAGTGAGCGTGCGGAGAATCGACATGAATTCACCCTGGCGTCGGCTGCTGGGGACTATAGGACAGGCCCTCGTGGGGCGCCAGCCGGCGAAGTGGCCAGGCGATACCGCTCCGACAACGGCGCCCCCTCGAAGTTCCCGTGCTCGATCTTCGAGCCGCCGATGGCCCCTCGAGGGGGGTCACGGGGTGGGCGAGGGAGGCTCCGTATCGCCGCCGGGGATAGGCGCCGGTTCCGGCGGCTTGTCGAGGCCCAAGGCCTCGATGGTGGCCTCGATGGAGCGAAGGCGTCGCTTGATCTCGCGCCGCTTCGCGTGCTTCGGGTCGAGGGTCTCGTAGTAGGCCCCGCACACCCGCCGCGCCTCCTTCCACTGGTTCGTATACTGGTGGTGCAGCACGCAGAGGTTGTACTGGGCCTCCGCCATGCCGGGGGCGAGGGCCAGCGCGGCCTCGTAGCCCGCCTGGGCCTCGTCGAAGCGCTGCAAGCCACGGAGAGCGACGGCGCGGCTCAGTACGACGAGCGCGTCGTCCCGGCGCACCTCGAGCACCTCGTCGAAGCGGCCGAGGGCCTTGTCGAAGTCGCCATAGCTGAGCTCGAGGGCCGCGAGGTTCAGCTTGGCGTCCACCTCCCGAGGGTTCGCCTCGAGGGCCTTCAGGAAGGACTCCGAGGCCCGCCGGCTGTCGTCCTTGGCCAGGTAGATGAGGCCCATCATGTTATGGAGCGCCGCCGCGTCCGGCCGCCGATCGAGGCCATTGGTGGTGATGAGCCACGCCTGATCGATGAGGTCCTGCCGGTAGTAGGCCACCGCCAGGTTCAGGTAGGCGTTGGCGTTGTCGGGATCCCCGAGGAGCACGTTCCGCGCGTGCTTGATGGCCGCCTCCCACTGAGACGAGGAGATCGAGACCTCGGCGAGGAGCAGGCGTGCCTCCGCCTGGTAGGGGTCGGTGGCCACGAGCGCCTCGAGCTCCTCGACGGCCTTGGTACGCTGGCCGGCGCGGAGCTTCATCTCCGCGAGGCGCGCGCGGGCGGCGTCGTAGCCGGGGTCCGCCTCGATGGCCGACTGCCACGCGGAGCGGGCGATCTTGCCATCGCCCCGCATGAAGGCGAGCAGGCCCAGGTTGTACCAGGCGTGCGCATTGCGCGGATCCGCCTGGGTGGCCTGCTGGAAGGCGGCCTCGGCCTCCTGGGCCTGGGTCGCGAGGCGGCGGGCGTCGTTCACGATGGCGAGCCCGTCCTCGTAGGGACCGGCGAGGGCCGGCGTCGCGAAGAGCAAGGCGGGCAGCAGGAGGGTGATCAGGCGTCCCATCACTGCACCTCCTGGGCGAAGCGAGGCAGGCCGGCGTTGGCTCCGGTGCGTGTGGGCCTGAGGCGCGCCTCCTTGATCGAGACGTCGCTGAGGTCGAGCTGGGCGATGGCCTGCTCGGCCCGCTCCGAGTACTCGTTGAACCAGTGGGCCTCGCGGGCGACCTCGAGGGCCTTCCGGTAGCTCTTGAGCGCCTTGCCGCGGATGGGCTCCGCTTTCTCGGTCATGATCTGCCGGTACTCGTCGACCGCCAGCTCGTCCCGCTTGATGCGCTTGGGCACCGGCGCGTTCTCGACCGCCTCGGCCAGGTCCCGGAACGCGAGGCCGAGCTGGGTGTAGGCGGCGATGGTCCAGCCCGGGTGGCCGTAGGCGATGACCTGCTCGTAGACCTGCTTCGCTTCGCCCATGAGGGCCAGCTTCTTCTTGATGGCCTCCTGCATCTTCTTCTCGCCCGCCGCGAGCCTGACGCTCGTGGCCTGGTCGAGGACCGCCTCGCCCATCTCGAAGTGGGCCTCCGCCACGGCGCTCACCGCTGCCATCGACAGGCCCCCCACCTGATCGTCCGACAGGGTCCGGAAGTACTCGACCACCTGGCGGAAGGCCTCGGGGGCCTTCTTGCGCTTGGCCTTCAGGGACTTGAGGGCGCGGGCCTTCAGGTTGAGCAGGCGTAGGTGGAGGTCTGCAGGCTCCCCCGGGTAGCGCTTTTCGTGGGTCTTGATGGTCTTGAGGACCTTGGACCACTTCTCCTGCTTCTCCATGATGAGGGCGATGTCGAAGTGCACACGGGGGCCGGTCTCCGGCTTCTCGTACTTCTTCAGGTAGAGCTTCAGGTTCTTGATGGCCTCGGGATACTGGCCCAGCGTCTTGCGGAAGATCGAGGCGTAGCGCAGCGCCTTCTCGGCCAGGGGGTGGTCGCCGTAGCTGGCGACGAAGGCCTCGTAGACATCGGAGGCCTGCTCGTAGACGGTGGTCTCGCGGAAGATCTCGCCGATGGAGTACAGGGCCTTGGGCGCGAGCTCGTGGCTGGAGTACTGCTCGAACAGGCGCTTCTGCATGTTGAGCGCCTCGCTCACGCGCTTCGCTCGGAAGTAGTTCAGGCCGGCGTTGTAGACGGCTGCGGGCACCTTCTGGGCGCCGGCGAAGTTCTTGGTGTAGTCGATGAAGCACTCGGCCGCCCTCAGGTAGGTCTTGGCCTTCTCGTGCTTGAAGCACTCCATGAAGTCGAACTCGTTCCGGATGGTGAACACGTCGTCCTTCAGGGTCGTCGCCATCAGCTCCGGATCCCTGTCGAAGATGTTCGCGAACCTGCGCAGGTTGTCGACGTCGTGGGCGAGGTTGTAGGCGCTCAGGATGTGGCGCGCGGACTCCTCCCACCACTCATGGCCCTTGTGCTTGTCGTAGAAGCTGGCGAAGCGCTGGGCCGCGTCCTGGAAGTGGTTGGCGTTGTAGAGGATCTTGGCCGCGGCGAACTTCGCCGGGGGGATATTGTCGGCGGTGGTCGGATCGACGCCGCGACGCCCGATGATGCCCATCCAGCGGTCCACCGCGTCGACGAAGCGCTGCTCGTCGGCGGTGAGGTCACGCCTGGTCAGGTCCTCCTCCGCTTCGTTCTTCACGTCCTTGTTGTTGATCTGCAGGTTCTTCAGGTAGGCGATGACCGCCCGCTCGCCGGCGTCGTCCGCGTGCTTGCCGTCCGGCTTCATCGCGATGACACGCTCGAACTCCGCCGCCGCGGACCGGTACTTGCCGGTCATCAGCATGAGGAGCGCGTTGTTGTAGCTGATGGCGTAGGCGTTCGGCTTGTCGCGGAAGATGCGCAGGTACTCGTCGTACAGGACCTGGGTGTACTCGAGGGTCCTCTCGGCCTTCGTCGATCGATACTCCTCGTGGTAGCCCGTGGCGATGTCGAGCACCTTGCGGTCGATCTCCCGCTCCTCGGTGTCCCGGAACTTGGGCGGGGCGCTCGCGGCGAGCTCCTCGAAGTACTTGATGAGCTCCTGGACCTCCGCGACCGTCTTCGGCTTGTCCGCCTCTCGGTGGGCGTTGTCGACGATCTGTCGCTGGAACTGCAGGATCATGTAGCGGCGATCGTCGCCGCCGCGGCGGGCCTCCTTGCGCGCCTCCTTGATGAGGGAGCGCAGGAGCTTGGTGGACTTCGCGTACTCGGCCTGCTCGGTGTAGAGCTGCGCGAGCCGGCTGGTGATCTGCAGGTAGCGCTCAGGCGCGTAGCGCTTGAAGAACGTGATCGAGGCGCCCGGCTTGCCGATCTTCGAGTAGGGATAGACCAGCTCGCTCTGCACCTCGGTCATCAGGTCGAAGGCCCCCTGCATTCCGAGCTCGTGCTGCTGGCGGGCCATCTTGATCACCGCGAGGAAGCGGCTCATGGAGACGTCGTAGGCCCCCAGGTTGTAGTGGCACCAGCCCTGCTTGTAGATCGCATAAGCCAGCACCGGCGCCTGCGGGTACTGCTGCACCTGCTCGTAGAGCTTCAGCGCGCTCGCGAAGTCCGAGACCTCGAAGTAGTACTCGCCGATGTTCACGAGCGCGTCGGGCACGTAGCTCGAGCGCGGATGCTTGAGGATGAGGTCCGTATACGCCGCGACCGCCTCCTCGGCCTTGCCCATCGAGGAGAGGTTGTAGCCGAGGTAGTAGCGGATCTCGTCGACCTTGCGGGCGTTGGGGAAGTCTCTGAGGGCCAGCCGGTAGGTCTCGATGGTCTTCTTCTGGTAGCGCCGCTGCTTGTCCTCGAGGCTCTTCTGCTGGCCGCGCAGGCGGGTCAACGTGTTGAGGTCCTTGCGCTCCTCGGCGTCGAAGATCGCCTGCTCGATCGCATCCGAGTGGGCCTTGCGAAAGTAGACCTCGCTGAGGTCCCAGTAAAAGTCCGCGAGGGCCACCAGCATGTCCGGATAGTCGGAGCTGGAGTCGTCCTCGAGCTCGAGCACCATCTTCTGGTTCTCGACCGAGGCCAGGATCGACTCCTCGGTCTGGTCGGCGTCCGAGACCTTCGAGCGGGTCTGGATGCCGAAGCCGGGGGCGTCCTTCTTGTCGGCCTCCTTGTCCTGCGCGAGCGCCGGCGGCGCCGCCAGCAGCGCGAGCGCCAACAAGCTCAGGCTGGCGGAGGCATAGGGGGGGCTTGAATGGTGGGGGGTCTGCATGGGCGTTCCGGGTGGGCGCGCACGCTTGCGCGGGCGGGCAGGCTCCTCAGATGTCCTCGGCGAAGAAGACGAACCGTTCTCGCCGGCCGGCGAGAACGGCCCGTCTTCTTCGCCTCGCACATCTAGCGGGTCCTGCACTGGGACTTGATGTCGTGGAGGTAGGAACCAAGCTCGTCGCGCCAGTATTCGCCGGTGAAGGGCCACTCCATGTGCTCGGCATCCACGACGATCTCCGTCTGGGCGACGGCGGCCGCGGCCTGCTCGGCCCTCAAGCTGTCGGCGAGGGCGCCTCGTGAGGCCTTGAGGGTCTCGCCCTTGATCTTCAGGGCACCGGCCAGGTGGGTCTTGAGCTC
>CAZEHU010000235.1:0-5534 GCA_964511605.1 uncultured Myxococcales bacterium | reverse complement strand
CGGCTCGGCGCCGGCCCCCTCTGGCTGCGCACGCCGGTACTCCCCGAGTCCGAGGGCGCGCGGGAGGTGCGGATCACCTTGACGGTCGACTCCGAGGGCGGCTGGTCCGCGGAGGGCCAGGAGGTGCTCTCGGGCTACTACGCGCTGTCCTGGCGGCACGTCCTGGTCGACATGCTGCCGGAGGCCCGCGAGCGCGGCCTCTCCGGGGTGATCCGCCAGAGCCTCCCGGGCGCGAGCGTAGGCAACGTCCGCCTGCACGATCTCGACGAGCGGGAGGCGCCGCTCCTCATCGCGTGGGAGGCGAAGGGGAGGGTCGCGGAGGCCGGAGGCGTCGGCTCCTTGTCCCTGGCCCTCAGCCCGGAGCGCCTGGCCCGCTCGACGGTCCTCCTGCCCGCGCGGACGACGCCGCTCTTCCAGGAGCGCAGCGCCCGCCTCGACATGGTGGTGCAGATCGTCCTCCCGGAGGGGTGGCGACCGGCCGCATTGCCGGCGCCGGTGGGGATCCGCCACGAGGCGGTGCACCTGGATCGGGAGGTCCTCTACGAGGCGCCTGCCCGCCGCCTGACGCTGCGAAAGCGCCTCCGGCTGCGACCGATGTCCCTGCCCCCGGAGGGCTACGAGGCCTGGATCGAGGCGGCGAGGGACGTGGACGCGGCCGACGTGCTGCACCTCGAGCTCGAGCGAACAGCGGCGCCCTGAGCGGACCGCTCAGGGGAAAGGCAGGCCGAGTACCGCCTCCTCGTGGTCGAAGCAAGCCGCTGCTATGCTGCCGCCCATGGGACGCCTGCTCACGATCCTGGTTCTCCTGCTCTCTCCGGTCGCGTGCGGCGGGACCCAGGGCACCTCGGGGGCGGGCTCCGGCGACGAGGACCCGGCTGTGGCCCTCGACGCTTGGTACGAGGCCCTCGAGGCCGGGCGGACCGACAAGGCCTGGGAGATGTTGGACGAGGAGGCCCGCCAGGATCTGGATGCGGAGGCCTTCCAGGCCCTCTACGACAGCCGGCGCGCCCAGATGATCCGCGAGGCCGAGGCGCTGCGGCGGCTCGTGCGCGAGCGCCCGGCCGAGGAGAGGGCTCGGGTGCAGATCGGCGACGAGCTCCTCGAGCTGGTGCGCACCCGCGAGGGCTGGAGGCTGAGCAAGCTCATCACCCCCGCGCCCGAAGCGGCGGAGGCGAGCGGGGCTCAGTAGACCTCGGAGACCTTCGAGTCCTTGTAGTAGTGCCGCAGGATCTGCAGGGGGGTGAAGCCCCGCTCCGCCATGCCGATGGCGCCGTACTGGCACATGCCGACGCCGTGGCCCCAGCCGCCGCCGACGAAGGACCAGCGCCCCTCGACGCGCTCGACGACGAACATGCCGGAGCGCAGGTTGCCCAGCAGGCGCCGGATCGGCAGCTCCGGCCCCACCTCCACGCTCCCCCGCTCGCCGGTGAAGCGGACCGCGAGGGCCCTCCCACTCACGCCTCGCCCGAGCACCTCGACCGCGGTGACATGGCCCACGTCGTGCTTGGCGTTGACCAGGCGATCGAGCTCCGCGTCCGGCAGGGTCTTGCGCCAACGAAAGACCTTGGCGCCGAAGCGGGTGGTGCCGCAGAAGCTCGCCGGCGGGTTCATGATGAAGTCCTCCAGCTCCTGCTCGGTGGGCACCTCGCCAGCGCTCCACGAGATGCCCTCCCGATCCGGGGCATCGCCACGGCCGCGCAGGGTCTCGGAGGGGGGGCTCCTCCAGACGTGCTCGTTATGCTCGGTGTGACCACCGCAAGAGGCGGAGTAGACGCTGTCCACCAGGTGATCCTCGGCGTCGAAGAGCATCAGGCCCCGGGTCCGCGCCACGGCCGCATCTGTGGTGGCCTTCTCCCGGGAGCGACCGCTGTAGACCTGGCAGTGCTGGGTGGCACAGACGAGATAGGGATCGGCCAGGTGGCGCACGCCCACCTTCGCGAGCAGCTCCCCGCGGGCGCTGATCGCCTGGACGTCCAGGGCGGCGGCCGGTGCGGTGGGGAAGGTCTCCGCCGGCACGAGCCCCTGGAGCAGCTTCTCGGCGCTCACCCGGTTGACCACGGCGATCTTCGCGGTGGGATCGAGGGCCAGCACGATGGTGCCGTGGTAGGTTCGATCGGCGAAGTCGTGGTGGGCGTAGCCACGGCCGTACTCCACCTTCTTGACCTCCACCGGCCCGCCGTCCGAGGCGCGCACGCTGAGGAGATCGTCCTGGGCGATGCGGAGCCCGGATCGGAGATCGGTGGCGACGAGGCGTCCGGTCGCACGGCGCACGGGCTGGGTGAAGGCGCTCGGCGGCTCTTCGGAGGGCCACTCGGTGTCGATGTCCTGGGCCCGGGCCTCGGCGGCCTCGCGTGTGGAGTGCTCACCCCGCTCCACGAGGAGTGTCCGGCGGTTGTCGAGGATGCGGCCGGGGAAGCCGATGATCGAGCCGAGCTCCACCACGTCGAGGTCGAGGCCGCGCTTCTCCCACTGCTCTCGGGCCTCGGCGAGCTCGGCCAGCTCGCCGCCGCCGAAGCCTCCGAGCACGACGCGGCTCAGGGTCTCGCCTGGCCGGCCCTCGACCACGACGGTCCGGAGCACGGTACCGGGGGGGAGGCTCAGCTCTCCCTTCCCTCCGCCCGAGAGCTTGACCAGCAGCCCGGAGGGTGCGGTGACGTCCACCTCGGTCTGGCGATCCATCAGGCCGACCGTGACGACCGGCACCCCCTCCGCGGTGAACGATAGGTGCGTGGAGTGGAGCAAGTCCGCCGCCTGGTGCGGCGTGGCGACCCCGCCGGGGCTCATGGCGAGGGTCAAGCCGAGGGCATAAGCAGCGACAAAGGGCATACATCGGTCCTACGTCCACCCGGATCGGCCGGCAAGAATCCTGCGGCCTTCGCGACGGGAGGCCGGACGGAGCCCTCCCGGTGCGCGGGAAGGCGCGGGCTCACGTTGGCACCCCCTCGGGGCTCGTGTATCGTCTTCGGGCGCACACCTGCGAGGAGCGTCGTTGGCTACGTCGGAGCCGGAGAGTGCGGGGACTTCCCGGTCGGGCAACCCGCGACAGCGCTACCAGATCGTCAAGAAGCTCGACATGGGCGGAATGGCCGAGATCTTCCTCGGCAAGGCTCAGAGCATCGGCGGCATCGAGCGTACCGTCGCTATCAAGCGGGTCCTGCCCTCCCTGACGAAGAACGACAGCTTCATCACTATGTTCCTCGACGAGGCCCGCCTCTCGATGAAGCTGAGCCACGCGAACATCGTGCAGGTCTTCGACGTCGGGCGGAGCGGCGGGACGTACTTCATCGTCATGGAGTTCGTCGACGGTATCAACCTGCGCCGGCTCTTCCAGAAGGCCAGCGAGAAGGGGGTTCGGGTCCCCCTCGAGCTCGGCTGCTACGTCGCCACCCAGATCTGCCAGGGCCTCGCTTATGCCCACGAGAAGCGGAGCGAACAGGGGGATCACCTCCGCATCGTGCATCGGGATCTCAGCCCACCGAACGTGCTCATCTCCCGTGATGGGGAGGTGAAGCTCACCGACTTCGGCCTCGCGAAAGCGCTGAGCCACGTCAGCGTGACCGATCCCGGCGTGGTGAAGGGCAAGTTCAGCTACCTCGCGCCCGAGGCGGCCGAGGGCAAGCAGGTGGATCACCGCGCGGACATCTTCGCGGCGGGCATCTGCCTCTGGGAGGTGCTCGTCAATCGCCGGCTCTTCTTGGGCAAGGACGATATGGAGACGGTGGAGCTGATCCGCCAGGCCGAGGTGCCCTCCCTGTCGGCCCTCAATCCCAAGGTCACCCACGAGTTCGAGCGGGTCCTCGGCCGCGCCCTCGAGAAGGACCCGAAGAAGCGCTACACCTCCGCACGTGAGTTCGGCGATGCCCTCGCCGACTACCTCTTCAAGCATAACCTCAAGGTACAGTCCTACGACCTCGCGGGGATGGTCGATCGCCTCTTCGGCGAGGGCCGGGGCGATGAGGGGGCCCCGGAGGAGCGCATCGGCTCCCTCATCCAGGAGGAGATCCTCAGCCTCTCCATGATGGGCAAGGTGGGGGCCGGCGCGGGTGATGTGGACGGCAGTCGTCCCATCGACGCGAGCAGCCTGGCGATGGTCGTGCAGCCGCGCTTCGACCTCGCCGAGTTCTGGAAGAACGCGGGGGTCCCGGACGCCACGGCGATCCCCCAGGGCAAACGCACCGCCACCGTGAGGGCGATGGAGACGGTGCGGAGCCCAGACGATCTGGTCGACATGCTCGAGGGCGGCGGCCTCGAGCGCGAACGAGAGCGGCGTCGCACGGTGGAGACCGATGTGGCGGATCTACCACCCGAGGCGGACGCCCGGGGTGAGGCCGCCGCGCCCTCCGGCGCCGAGAAGCACGCTCCGGCGGACGACAAGCCCCCGGCATGGAAGACCGCCGCGGTCTTCGTGCTCGTGGCCGGCGGGGCTGCCGCGGCGGTCTGGTATCTGTTGATGGGGGGCGCGCCGCCCTAGAGGCGTCGCCGTCCGGGCACGCCGCGAGCAGGGCTCAGAAGTAGTAGACCGCGCCCAGTGTCGCGCGGATCGAGCCGGCCCCCAGGCCGATGGCCAGGACGTCCTTGCTCGCGGTAGCCCCTTGGCCCTTCACATCCATCACGCCTCCCGCTCGTTCGTTGCCGACGAATTGGAACAGGAAGCCGGTCGCGACCGAGAGGCTGAAGTTGTCGGAGAGGAAGAACTCCGCGATCACGGGCACCTCGAGGTTGAGCTGCGTGGCGCTGGTGGTCTCTCCCTGGATCTCGAGGTTCTCGACCTTCGAGCGGCTGCCGAAAGCGACGCCCGCGCCGAACCCCAGGTTGGCGTGCAGCGAGCGGGCGAAGTTGTAGACCAGGCGGAGCCCGGCCTCCGCCGAGAAGTCGAAGCTCGAGGAGTCCGCGGCCCCCGACTCGCCGGTGGCCCCCAGGACGATCCCGATGCCGAAGGCCTCGCCGGGCCAGTAGCGGATCGCCAGGCCGGTGGCGCCACCGAGGCTCTCCTCGAGGCCCACACCCAGCCGTCCGTTGAGGTCCTTGGCCAGGGCCGGCGAGCTCATCGCGAGCACGGCCGCCCCCAGGACGACAGCGAGGAGGGATCGGCGGATCGGAGCACGGAGGACGATCTTCACGGGACAGAGGCTGCCCCGGGGTCTCGGAGGCGTCCACAAACGCGGGCAACGAGGGGCGAGGCGCTGCTATAGTCCTCCGCCGTGTGGATCCTCTCCGAGTCGCCAGCCCTCCCTCGTCGAGCCGGCCCAGCAGCGGCCTCTCTGGCCTGCCTCGTCTTCGGACTGCTCCTGGGCGTAGGCTGCGGCACCGAGGTTATCGATACCCAGGCCGGCCTGCCGGGCATGGCCGTCGACACCGCCGGCGCGGATGGCGCCCCGCCGAGCGCCGGCTCCGACGCCGCCGCCGGAAGCCTCGAGGGCGGCAGCGGAGGACCCGAGTCCGACGCCGCCAAGGGCGGCACCGAGGGTGGCAGCGACGAGCTCGACGCCGGCGAGGGCGACCCGGCGGGCGCAGGCGGAGCTCCGGAGCCTCCC
>CAZEHU010000234.1:0-5556 GCA_964511605.1 uncultured Myxococcales bacterium | reverse complement strand
GCCCCCGCTGCCTCCCCCCGACGAGCCGGCCGAGCCCCCGGCGGCACGGGGCCGTTGGCTCTGGCGCGCGGGCCTCGGGCTCGCGCTGCTGGCCGCCGCCGCGGGCCTGCTCGGCGGCCTCGGCCATACGGGCCTCTGGGAGCCTTGGGAGATGGACCGCGCGGTCGTCGCCCGCGCCTTGGTGGAACCCCAGAGGGTCCCGGTGGCCCTGGCGCGGGACCCCGAGGGCGCCCTCGAGGCCGCGGTGGACAGCGCAACCTTGGCCCTGGGCCTCGTGCCACGCTACGCCACGCCGCCGCGCAAGGGCGCGAAGGGAGTCGCCGCGGGCTCCCGCACCGCGCGGGAGGCCCTGGACGACGCTCGCTCCACCACCATCACGGCCCTGATCCTGGATCTCGCCCTCTTCCTCCCGGAGCCGCCGGACAGCGGCAAGGGGTGGATCACCGGATGGGAGAAGGTCGCCGAGGCCCTCCACTACGCCCCGGGGGGCCGGGTCCTCGCGATCGCTCCCCCGGAGGCCAAGGTCCCCCTGGAGTCCCTGCCTCGGATCCTGGCGGAGGCTCGCCTGCGCGCCGCCTGGAAGCAGGTCAGCGAGACCTTGGACCTGAAGAGCCCCCACCTGCCCGAGAGGAGCGCCCCGGAGTGGGAGGGCGTGCTCGCGGATCGAAGCCTCGGCGCCTTGCCCGACCGCCTCGTGCTCGTCCCTCGCTCCGACCCCGCAGGCGCTCTGGAAGAGGGACTGGCGGCCGCCGCCGTTCAGACGCGGTGGTGGGTCCGCTTCAAGGAGCACGGCCGCACCTGGTCCTTGCCCCCCCTCGGCCCTTGGCTCACGGCCCTCTCCTACGAGCTCCTCGGGATCGACGAGCAGAGCTCCCGGCTGCCGGGCGCCCTCATGGCCCTCATGGCCCTCCTCCTGGTGAGCCTCGCGGTGCGCCGCCGCCACGGAGATCGTGCCGGCGCGCTCACGGCCCTCGTGCTCGTCACGATGCCGATCTTCTTCGCCCCCGCGCGCTCGGTGGCGGGCGACGCCGCCGGCGTGCTCGGCCTCACCCTGGGGGCCGTAGGCGTCTGGGATTTGTGCGGGACCCAGCGGCGCCACGTCGGCTGGCTCTGGCTCATGCTCGGTGCGTCTGTAGCGCTCCTCGGCGCAGGCCTCTTCGCCCTGGCGATCGTCGCGGGCGTGGCGCTCCTGCCCCCGCTCGTCGCCGCGGATCGCCGCCCCCTCCAGTGGCTGCCGGCGGTGGCCCTGCTCGTGGCCACGGGCGCAGCCGCCGCCTGGGTCCTCGGCGAGCCCCTCGAGTCCCCGGCCGGAGGCCTGCGCTTCACCCTGCCGCTCTTCCACGAGGGCCCATCGGACTACGCACGCAGCTTCGACCTCCTCATCCGACAGGTGGGCTTCGGGGGCTTCCCCTACGTGGCCGTCCTCCCTGTGGCCGCCGGGGCCCTGGTGCTCGACGTCGCCGAGCGCCAGGATCGCGACGCCCTGGTGCTCGTCGGCTGGCTCGGCGCCTCCCTGCTCGCCGTGATGGTGGGTCTCGAGGATCTCGGCCGCTTCCAGTGGTACGGCGCGCCGGTGGCCGCCGTGGTCACCGCCCTCCTCTGCGAGCGCCTGATCGAGCGGGGCCTCAGCACCCGATACGTCGCGATGCTCGTCATCTTCTGCGTGCTGATCATCGCCCGCGAGCTCGGCAAGAGCCCGCAGCCCCTCGCGGACCTCCTGGCCCTCGATCCGCCGCTCCAGAAGGACAAGGGCATCCGCTTCCCGGAGACGGTCACCACGACGAAGTGGGCGCTCGCCCTTGCAGCCGTGGGGGCCGCGCTGGTCACCCTGCACCTCGCCCGGCTCCACCGTACCCTGGCCGCCGCCCTCCGCTGGGCCCGACAGCCCAAGGCCTACGGGGCTCTGCTCGGGGGCGCCGCCGCCCTCTTGCCCGTGGTCTGGCTGACCCGCGCCCTGATCAAGTGGCGCGGGGCGATGAGCACCGAGGGCGGCAAGGCCCTGACCGAGGCCCAGCGCACCTTCCCGACCCAATGGCTGCTCAGCGCCGATCCGGTGGTCCTGCTCGCTTGGGCCACGCTCCTTGTGACGGTACTGGCGCTCGTCCTGACGTGGCTGGCTCCCCTCGTCCGGCAGCGCACGGGCCTTCGCATCCCCGGGCTTCGAGCCCTCGGCCACCTGGGCGGCGACGCCCTCGACGGCCTCGAGCCCCGCTGGGCGCACCGCATCGGCGCCGCCTCGCTGCTCGCTCTGCTAGGCCACTACCTCTACGTGGCCATCGCGCCCCCGGGCTACTGGCAGGAGGTCTTCGGCCACTTCGAGAGCCTCGTAGCCGGCGGGGCCGCGGTCCTCGCTGCCACGTGGTGCCTGTACCGGCGCCAGGGCCTGGTGGACGCCCTGTTGGCCGCTTCGGCCGTGGTGGCCCTCTGGCTCAGCGCGCGCCTGGCCCGGGATGCGTGGCACTTCACCCTCCCAGGGGTGCTCCTCACCTGCACCGCCGCGGTGGCGTACGGCCGACTGTGGGTGCCGCTGCTCCGCCGCGAGCTGAGCCAGGCCCTGCTCCTCGGCGGCCTCGGCATGGGGGTGGCGCTCTTCGCCATCACGCTCCCCCTGCTCGAGCGCTACGACCTCATGGGGCCCCTGGTGGCCCCCGGCGCCACCGAGGGGCTCGCGCGCTACCTGGCGCTGCGTTCGCGGCTCACCGGCCTGCTGGTGGCCATCGGCGTGGCCGCGCTCGTCGCCCGTTGGGTGCCGCTCCGCTGGCTCGCGTGGCTGCCCCGTGGCCTGGGCTTCGTCGAGCGTGGCAGCGTGGTGACCGTCACCTTGCTCGTCGGCGGCGCCGCGTGGGCGGGCGTGACGGCGGGCAGCCTGATGCCGGCCATCAGCGAGCACGTCAGCCAGAAGCACCTGGTGGATACCTACCGCCGCGCTGCGGGCCTCGAGCCCGGCGCCCCGGCGGAGCGCCTCTTCAAGCACGGCAGCTTCGGAGACCTCGGCCGCGCCGAGGCGAACTTCTATACGGCGGACATCCCGCGCATCAAGGAGCGAAAGGCCGCCCTCGGACTCCTCGCTGCCAGCAAGGACCAGCTCGTGGCGGTCCAGAGCGCCGCGGGCCGCTCTGTCGTCGATGTGCGCGTCTGGGATCCGGCCAACGACGCCGACGGCGATGGCCGCCGCGACCACGAGGCCCTCCGGGGCACAGCGTCCGCGGCGACGACCGGTCGCCTCGAGGACGCTACGGCCTCATGGGTGCCGGGGGCCCTGGAGGGCCGGCGTCTGTTGGACGCCAAGGGGTCCCGCTTCACGATCGTGGGCAACGACGAGACGAGCCTGAAGCTCGCCGAGCGCAAGCGCCCCTCCTTCGTCGCCGGGCGCCCGGAGCGGAGCGCCTATACGATCGACGATCCCGGGGCCGCAAACTCCAAAGCCACGGCGACCGAGGCCGGCCGCGTCTTCATGATGCTGCCGGTGGACGGCCTGTCGAGCCTGAACCACGAGCTCCGCAAGAAGAACGAGGGCGAGCACCTCGCGGTGCTCGATGCTCGCTCCTCTCGGGTGGTGCTAGCCGCCAGCGAGCTCGCGGAGGGCGAGGAGCAGCAGAACCGCTTCGCCCGCCACACCCTCACCCGCAGCGCCTTCGAGAGCTTGAAGGCCAAGGGCCTGAAGCGAGGCTCGGCCTCCTTCGACGAGAAGCTCCGTGTGGTGGGCTTCCGCATGGACAAGCCCAGCGTCGCGGCCGGCAAGGGGTTCAAGCTGTATATCTACTTCGAGTGCGTCGCGGCCGTGCGGAAATCCTACAAGGTCTTCATGCACATCGATCGCCGCGGCACCTCCAAGCGCATCCACGGCGACCACTGGCCGCTCAACCCGCCGGAGGTGAAGGATAACGACAAGAAGTGTGTCGGCTGCTACCGCACCGATCACTGGATGCCTGGCGACATCGTGGTGGACGTCTTCGAGGGCGAGGTGCCGGCCGGACACCCCTCCGGGCCCTACGACATCTGGATGGGCCTCTTCGACCCCAAGGGCGACAAGCGCATGCGGGTGACCGACTGGGAGCGGGGCAAGGTGAAGCACGACGGGAAGAATCGGGTCAAGATCGGCTCCTTCACGGTACGCTGAGGTCGTGCTCGCACTCTCGTTCGCCCTGGGCGTCTTCGCGCTGGGAGCCTCGATCGGCTCCTTCCTCAACGTCGTCATCTACCGCCTGCCCCACGGGCTGAGCGTGGTGCGACCGGCGAGCCGCTGCCCCGCCTGCGAGACCCCGATCGCCTGGTACCACAACGTCCCGATCCTCGGCTGGCTCGGGCTGCGGGGGCGCTGCGCGAGCTGCAAGGTGGCCATCTCGGCCCGCTACGCCCTGGTGGAGCTGGCGCTGGGAGTGCTGGCCCTCGCGCTCTTCCACGACCTATCCGGCGGCCCACTGACCGCCGAGCTCATCGCCTCCGAGCACTTCCTCGCCGACGTCGTCGGCCCCTTCGTCCTCTACCTCGCGTTCGTGGCGATCCTGGTGGCCATCACCTTCATCGACCTCGACCACTTCATCATCCCCGACGTCCTGAGCCTGCCGGCGATCCCGCTCGGCATCGCGACCTCCGCGGTCTTCGGGCATGCGGTCGGCGTGAGCTGGATGGACGGCCTGATCGGCGCCCTCGTCGGCGCGGGCTCCATCATCACGATCATCCTCGTGTACGGCGCGCTGACCGGGCGCGAGGGCATGGGCGGCGGCGACTGGAAGCTCCTGGGTGCCCTGGGCGCCTGGCTCGGCTGGAGCGCCCTGCCCTTCGTGCTCTTCGCGGCGAGCGTGCAGGGCATCGTGATGACGCTCGTGCTCGGGCGCGCCTTCGCGGTCGACGAGCTACCGCCGGAGCCGGGCCAGGGCCTCGATGCAGCGCCGCCGCCGCTCGGCGAGCCCATGGAGCCTCCCGCCGATCCGACCCTGGCGGACCGGGATCCTCACGCCGCCAAGGCCCGGGAGGAGCTCGTGGCCGTGCCGCTCGAGGAGCAGACCTCCTTCGGCCAGCTCGCGATCCCCTTCGGCCCCTTCCTGGCGCTGGCAGGCCTGGAGTTCCTGTACTTCCGGGCCGAGCTCCGGGAGCTGATGGATCGCTGGCTGGCGTCCTGATGCGAAGGGCACCATGCTCCTAGGTATCCGGACCCAGGTGCTCGTCATCCTCGCCCTGGTCCTCGGGTTCGGGCTGGTGGGGACCTACCTGGTCACCAGCGACCTGACCCGCACCGAGATGGTGCAGGGCCGGATTCGCGAGGCCAGGAGCGCCACGGCCCTGGTCGCCGAGCGCTTCGTGGGGGTGCCCACGGAGGGCCTGGCGATCGGCGAGGTGCTGGCGCGGGTCCGGCCCATCGCCGCGCCCGACCAGGTCTACGTTCTCGATCAGGACTTCGAGCCGATCCTCGACTCCCACGAGGTGCGGGCGCGCTTCCGGGGGCTCGTCCGCCCCGGAGATCTGGAGTCCCTCGGGGCCGCCGAGATGCGCCACGCGGTCCTCGACTCGCCGGCGGGAGAGCCAGTGCTCGCGGTGCTCGCTCCCTGCGAGGGG
>CAZEHU010000233.1:0-5556 GCA_964511605.1 uncultured Myxococcales bacterium | reverse complement strand
GGGTGGGCACAGGCGATCATGACTCTCGGGCGGGTTGGCACGGGGTGGGTTGGCACGCCGGCGCCTTCCCGTCCGGGCGGAGGCGATCATGACTCCCGGGTGGGTTGGCACGGAGGCGATCATGACTCTCGGGTGGTTGGCACGGAGCGGAGGCGATCATGACTCTCGGGTGGGTTGGCAGGGTGGGTTGGCAGGTGGGTTGGCAAGGAGGGCGAGGTGGTGCACACCAGGCCACCCGAGGACGCGTAGGAGGCGACGCGTGGACGACCAGAAGCCCGTCGAGCTGGTGCCTGTTGCGCCACCCCCGCCCGAGCACCGGCGCGAGAGGGACGCGCGCTTCGCGGAGGCCGGCCAGCGCCAGACGCGCTACACTCTGCCCAAGAGCCTCGACTCTCCGACGGTGGTGGGCTACCGGACGCGGATCTCGCTGAGCCCGGAGGAGGGGGCGAGGGCCTTGGGTCTGCTCTCGTTGGAGCGGCCCACCGCCTTCGGTCCCTCGGGCGTCGTCACGGAGCAGGAGCTCTTCGAGGAGTGCTCCCTCGGTATCCTCACCGCGCGCCAGTCCACGAACTACCGCGGCCACCGTCAGGTCACGCTGGGACCGGATAAGAGCCGGGAGGCGGCCGCGGCGTTGGCGACGCTGCCAGGCCTCGAGGCGCCGGTGCTCGAGGGGGCGAGCCATACCCACGTCGTACTCTCGCGTCCCTACCGCACCCTCTTCACGATGCTGCTCACCCTGGCGGGCCACAAGCCCCTCCTCAGCTTGCTCTCGGTGCCTCTGCGCATCGCGCGCAAGCGCCTCGTGGGGGCGGTGGACATCCCGACCATCGGCTACCTGCAGGACCTGCACATCGGGATCCTGGCTGATACGATGGACCGAGCGGCCGTGCTCGCCTCGGCGGGGCGAAGGCGGGCCCAGGTCTTCATGGCGCCCTTCGCCGGGCGCTGGGCGAGGGAGGGCCGGGCGGGCATCGCTCGGCTGGAGGCCCTGGCGGGGCTGGGCTTCAAGGAGCGGATCGCGGGATGGCGCGTGGCGGTGGTGGCCCAGGTGGGGAGCGCGGCCGCGGGTGAGGAGGTCGAGCTTGGCGAGGAGCTCTGCCGGCGCCTCGGGGCGAACCTGGTGGCCTTCCGCTCCGAGCGCATCCAGCCGGGGGTGAACTTCGAGGACAAGGCCCCCGAGGCCTACAAGATCCGGCAGCCGATGGACGTGGAGGAGGAGCTCACGGTCCAGTGCGGGCGGGCGGGCTACAACGCGTTCACCACGTGGGTCGACGTCCCGCGCGAGAGGGCCAAGGAGCTCGTGGTGCTCGAGCGCATCGACGTGCTCACACCAGGGGGCAAGGAGCGCCTGAGGGACGTGCGCCGGAACCTCGAGGAGGTCACCGACCGCCTGGTCTCCGACTTCCCGAAGTGGGTGGACCTTCCCTCCGGGCGCCTCTTCAGCAGGAACGCGGCCCAGGGGCGGAAGGCCTTCGCCCTGTCGGGCCAGCGCATCTACCTGGCGGGCCTGTGCCGGGACGAGATCGAGGCGGCGGGGCTCGACTGGCGCGCGGCGATCCAGGCCTTCGGTGCGTTCTGCTCGCGGAGCGCGCTGGTGGCCGAGATCACCGGGGTCGTCGACATCCCGGAGGGCTGCGATCTGCTCGCTGGGATCTGCGTGATGGCCGGTCCGGTGAACCAGAACGACATCGGCAAGACCTACTACGGCGCCGAAGATCTGCTCCAGAAGGGACACCCCGAGCGGGACCCCTGCTCCCTGCTGGTCTGGACGCTGAAGGCCAAGACCGTCGCCGACCCCATCGGAAACGAGGAGCAGCTCATGAACACTCGGCGGAAGGGCCTGCTGGTGGAGCTGAGGCCCGGCCCCCACGATGTGATCCAGGTGGAGCAGGGAGGGCAGCTCCGGCCTCTCCGGCAGCGCTCCGGCCGGGTGAACGGGGAGCGGGCCTTCGGGGACGTGGGCAACTTCGTGACGGACCACGAAGGGCGCTCGATCCCGGGCAACCGCGGCTCCCGCTGGCCGGAAGCGTGGGCGGCCGAGACCCTGTGGGGGGCGCCGTGAGCGACGCCTTCCCCCCTCCATCGACGTCGCCGGGAGGCGGCCCGACGAGGCTGGAGTTGGACGCTCTCCCCGGCGCGGTCGGTCCGCTCCTCCGGGGAGCCCTCGCGCGCAAGCCCGGCCTCCGGGTACTCGAGGGCAGCGTCCCGAGCCTGCCGGAGCTTGAGATCAGCGTGCGCGGCGCTGTGTCCCCGACCGATCGCCTGGCGGCCTACGAGGGGGTGTGTGCTCTCCCTGTGGGCGAGCACCTGCCCCCGACGTGGCCGAGCGTGCTCGCCGGCTCCCTCAAGGGCAGCCTCCTGGCCCACCCGGACTTCCCGCTGCGCCTGATGGGCCTGATCCACACCGCGAGCCGCTTCACCGAGCACCGCCCCCTCGGGCGCGCCGAGCCCCTCGACCTCCGCTGCCGCGTCGGCGACACGCGACCTCATCGCCTCGGCTTCGAGTTCAGCCTGCAGATGGAAGTGTCCGTGGGGGGAGAGCTGGCGTGGGAGGAGGACATGGTGATCCTCCATCGGGTGGCCTCGATGGCGAAGAGGGCGCGCGCGGAGGGGGGCGCCTCGAAGGCTCGCAGCGAGCGTCCGCCGCCCCCCCTCGGGGAGCCCGGCGGCGCCCTGCGCTCCACCATCCTGCGCTTGCCCGCCGACCTCGGCCGCCGCTACGCCAAGGTCTCGGGCGACTGGAACCCGATCCACCTCTGGCCCCTGACGGCGAGGGCCTTCGGCTTCCGGCGCCCCATCATCCACGGCATGTGGTCCCTGGCCCGCTGCCTCGCCGAGCTCGGCGACGACCTCCCTCCCTTCCCGCGAGCCACCGCGGTGCGCTTCAAGAAGCCGATCTTCCTGCCCGGTCGCGCGGCCCTGCGCGCCGGACACGCCCCCCCCGGCGACGCCGCCCCGCCTTCCCTCGCTTTCCGGCTCGCGAAGGTGGATGGCTCGAAGATCTACGTGAGCGGAGAGGTTGCTCCTCTCTGAGGAGGTCGACTCCGACAGGGAGATGCCGTTCAGGCTGCGGTCCGGCCGGACTCTCGGTCCGGCCGCACTCTCCAGTCAGGCCGGACGCTCGGGCGGGTCTTCCCCGGGCGGAGCTTCCCGGCCCCCCCCCCAGGTGCGTCATTGACGTAGTCGGGGTGCCGCCCTACCATCTGGACGGTGAAGTTCGAGTGGGACCCAGAGAAGAGCCGCACCAACCAGAAGAAGCATCGCCTGAGCTTCGAGGATGCGGTTCGGGTCTTCGACACCGACGACGAGGCCCTGGAGCTGTTCGACGAGCAGCACTCTGACTTCGAGGATCGGTTCATCACCATTGGCCCGATCCGAGGCGGGCTCGTGCTGGTGGTCTGGACTGAGGGGGCGGACGACATCATTCGGGTGATCTCCGCCCGCTGGGCGAGCCCAGGTGAACGACGCCTCTACCGCCGCAACATGGAGCAACGACGATGAGCGACGACATCCCCGAGCTGACCGAACAGGACCTCGAGCGGACCCTCGTTCGAGCTCAGCGCGAACGCCTGATGGCCGGAGACATCCAGTCCGGCCAGGACATCGCTGACTTGCGGGCTTTCGTCGGGTTCACTCAGAAGGAGTTCGCCGCCGCCCTCGGAATCAGCGTTCGCACCTTGCAGGGGTGGGAGCAGGGCCGCCGCCGTCCCGAGGGGCCGAGCGTCGCCCTGTTGCGGATCGCCGCCCGACACCCGAGGATCATCAGGGAGAACCTGGCGTCAGCGGCCTGACGCCCCAGGCGGTCGAACCGCCAGAAGGCGATCACGTCCATCTTGCCGGACTTCTGGCTTTCTTCGATGGCATCCGAGATTTCTGTCGTGAGGTGGGACATGTCCCACCTGGCCGCGCGCGGTGGCCCCGGTATGGGGGTGCCGCGGCCGCCGATGCGCCCGCAGCGGGAGGTCACGATGAGCCCACGCGCTGGAGCTCCTTCACGCCGGGGAGAGCCGGATCTACAGGTCGTCGGAGGCATCGAGCGAGCCTCGAGGCCCTCGACCGGTGCGCAGGAGCCCGAAGATGCGGACCCCGCCACGCCCCTCCGCGCCTCCCCGGGCCCCTTCGAGCTGGTGGGCGGGAGCGACGTGATTCGCCAGCTCCGCGGGCTCGTCGGCAGGGTCGCCAGGGCTCCTGGCCACGTCCTGATCCAAGGCCCCAGCGGTTGCGGCAAGGAGTGCGTGGCCCGGGGCATCCACGACCTCGGTTGGTCGGCCCACGGCAGCTTCGTGGCCTGCGACGTGGCGACCATCACCGACTCCCTGTTCACCTCCGAGCTCTTCGGGCAGCGCAAGGGCTACCCGGAGGTGCGCTCGGAGGGACGCCCGGGCCTGGTGGGCGCGGCCGAAGGGGGGGCGCTCTTCCTCGACGAGGTGGGCGATGCCTCCCCGCGGGCCCAGGCGTCGCTCCTGCGCTTCCTCGACGATGGGGGCAGCTACCTGCCCGTAGGCGCCGAGCGGGTGCGGTACGCTCGCGTCCGGGTGATCGCGGCGACCAACCGTCCCCTCGCGGCCCTGCGCGCGGACTTCGTCGAGCGCTTCCCGATCCTCGTCGAGGTGCCGGGACTCGACGAGCACCTCGACGACATCCCGGAGCTCATCACGGCCCTCCTTCGCCGCTACGCACGGCACTGACCGGACGTCCAAGAGCGCTTCTTCGAGGACGGCGCTCCGCTCGGCCTCGCGGAGCCACGGGTCTCGTCGACTCTCCTGGAGGCGCTCGAGCGTCACCACTACACAGGCCATGTGCGTGAGCTGAGGAACCTGCTGTATACGAGCTGCCTCGAGTCCGAGGGGGCCTCGCTGGAGTTGACGCCGGGCGTACGACGCCGGCTCCAGAGCGCAGCTCGCGCCCTCGACCAAGGAGAGTCGCACCCGCCACCTTCGAGAAAGCCTCGCCGCCCCCGCTCGGCGAACGTGGACCCTGGCCGCGAGGCCCTCCTCCGCGCCCTCGCAGCCGAGGGAGGCAACCGCACCCGGGCTGCGAAGGCCCTCGGCCTGTCCCACCGCCTCGCCCTCTATCGCCTGGCGCGCAAGCACGGCATCGACCTCTCGGAGATCCCCACCGCCGTGCGCGGCGTCTCGTAGGAAGTCCGCAACGAATCCCCTCCTCGACGTCATGGGATCAGGTGAATCCACGCGTCCGCACGCGCAAAGGAGCACCCATGACGCCTCCCCGCAAGATCCATCCCGGCGCCACCTATCTGGTCACCCGCCGCTGCGCCTTCCGCCGCTTCGGCCTGGTGCCGAGGAAGCATACCCACGAGGTCTTTGGCTACGCCCTGGCCGTCGCCTCCGCCCGATACGGGATCGAGGTGCAAGTCGCCATGGTCCTCTCGAACCACTACCACGCTGTGCTCACCGACCCCCGCGGGAAGATCTGCGAGTTCCTGCAGTACCTCCACTCCTTGCTCGCCCGATGCCTGAACGCGCACGCTGGCACCTGGGAGAACTTCTGGTCCACCGAGGGCTGCTCCCTCGTCCGCCTCGTCGACGCAGCCGA
>CAZEHU010000232.1:0-5611 GCA_964511605.1 uncultured Myxococcales bacterium | reverse complement strand
CGAAGCCCCCCTCCGGCGTGGCCGCGTCGACCGACAGCCCCGCTGCCTCCAGGATCCGCTCCGCATCGTCGAGCGCCCGCTGCGCCTGTCCCACCGTGAACGAGCGGCCCGGCGTGGCGCCGCTTCCAAGTCCGTTGGGGTAGCGCGTCGGGACGTAGAGGAGGTCCAGGGAGGCCGCGAGATCGACCAGCGCAGCCAGCGCCGCGTCCGGTGGCTCGAGCCTGTCGACGAGCTGCTTGATGCTGTGACCGACCACCCGACGCGCGCCACGCTCGTAGTGGACCGCCTTCAGCGCCTTCTCCGCCACCTGCTGGGCGTGGAAGCAGGCGGGTGCGGCGTGCCCCCCCTCGAGATCGTACCGGCCCCAGGCCAGGTTCTCCCGGGCCGCCTCGAGCCATCGGAGGGCCTCGGCGTGGCCCTCAGGGGAAGACATCGACCCCCTCCAGGGCCAGGTCGTGGAAGAGCCCGAGGCCGCGCCGCAGCCCCTCGTCGAGCTCTCCCGGTGTGAGGACCAGGACATCGAGGCCGATGGGGCAGGCGAGGACCACATCGAGCACCAGGTCCCCTCGCTCCGTCGGGGGGAGGTCGCTCTCCAGGACGACGACCAGGTCGAGATCACTGAAGGCGTCGGGGGTTCCACGAGCGTACGAGCCGAACGCGATGGCGCGCTCGGCTCCGATCGATCGGAGCGAAGGCGCGAGCGTCCGGGACAGGTCCGAGAGCTCCCAACGCGAGGGTCCGCCGATGATCTCGATGGAGGATTCCACAGGGCGCAGCTTACCACGGCGGAACTCCGGTCCCGGCGACCGACCGCGCGGGCGAGCGCGAGATGTGCTACCGATCACCGCCCCGCGACGGGCGGGGAGCCAGCGAGGAGCAGCACATGGCCAGCCTGGGACTCGAGCGCGACGTGGTGGATGCAAGCGCCAGGGCCCGCACCGCAGCCCACTACCGCGAGGAGGGCATCGTCCTCCCGACCTTCGCCCAGCTCGCCGACCCCGGCCTCATCCCCGAGGACGTGACGAGGCGCCTCGAGGCCGTGGGGCCGGACGAGGCCCACCCCCTGAACCTCTTCCGTGTGCACTGGTACAACGCGGCCGATCGACGAGGTCGCGTCGAGGTCCCCGGCTACATCAGCCTGCCCCAGGCCCTCACCGGCGTGGACGCCCCGATCCTCGTCGCCCTCGGCAATCGCTTCCCTATGATCGGCGCCCACAAGGTCCTGGCGGCCTATGGCTGCCTGGTGCCCCGGGTCGTGACCGGCCAGTTCGACCCGGACGCCCACCGCGCCGTCTGGCCCTCGACCGGCAACTACTGCCGGGGCGGCGTGGCCATCAGCCGCGTCACCGGCTGCCGCGGCGTGGCGGTCCTGCCCGAGGGCATGAGCCAGGAGCGCTTCGACTGGCTCGACGCCTGGGCCGGCGACCCGGGCGACATCATCCGCACGCCGGGCAGCGAGTCGAACGTCAAGGAGATCTACGACGAGTGCGCCCGCCTCGATGCGGATCCGACCAGCATCATCTTCAACCAGTTCTGCGAGTTCGGGAACTACCTCGTCCACCGCATCGCCACGGGCCTCGCCCTCTCACGGGTCTTCGAGGATCATCGCGACCAGAACCCCGGCGCTCGCCTCCGCGCGTTCGTCTCCGCGACCGGCTCCGGCGGCACCATCGCCGCCGGCGACGCCCTCAAGGAGCGCTACGGCGCCGCGACCGTCGCCCTCGAGGCCCTCGAGTGCCCGACGCTCCTGTACAACGGCTTCGGCGAGCACAACATCCAGGGCATCGGCGACAAGCACGTGCCCTACATCCACAACGTCTTGAACCAGGACTTCGTCGTCGCGGTCAGCGAGGAGTCCACCGACGGCCTCGGCGTCCTCTTCAATACCGAGGTGGGGCGCGCCTACCTCAGGGAGCGACGCGGCGTGGAGCCAGCCCTGATCGAGGCCCTCGGCCATATGGGCCTGTCCTCCATCTGCAACGTGCTCGGCGCCATCAAGACCGCCCGCTACCTCGACCTCGGCCCCGACGACGTGGTGGTGACCGTGGCCACCGACGGCTTCGAGATGTACGGCTCCGAGCGCGACAAAGCAGTCGGGCGCTGGTTCGGCGGGCGCTTCGACGCGATCGCCGCCGGCGAGACCTGGGGCGCGCACCTGAAGTCGGCCCACACCGATCACGTGCTGGAGCTGAGCCATCGCGACAAGGAGCGCCTCTTCAACCTGGGCTACTTCACCTGGGTCGAGCAGCAGGGGGTGGAGGTGAGCGACTTCCAGGCCCGCCGGGACCAGGCCTGGTGGGACGGGCTCCTGGATCTGGTGCCTCAGTGGGATCGGATGATCACCGAGCTCAACGCCGAGGCCGCGGGCTGACCGCGTTTGCACCCGCCGAACGGCAGGGTCATACTCCAGGTATGAAGGTCGCGGTCTCGATCCCGGACGAGCTCCACGCCCGCGCGGATGCCCTCGCGAGGAGCCAGAATACCAGCCGGAGCCGTCTGTACAGCGACGCGCTCCGCGAGTACCTCGATCGACGCCAGCCCGACGACGTCACGGCGGCCATCGACTCGGCCCTCGCCCTCCTCGATGACGATCCAGACTACGTCGAGGACGAGGAGAACCTCCGGCGATTCCGAGAAGCCGCAGCGCGGGGCGCCCTGGGGCACCTGCCGTGAGCGCTCGGCAGGGCGAGGTCTGGTGGGCCGACCTCCCCGAGCCCGTGGGGTCCGAGCCCGGCTTCCGCCGCCCGGTCGTCGTGCTCCAAGGCGACGCCTTCAACCGAAGCGGGATCTGCACGGTGGTGTGCCTGCCGATGACGGGCCACCTCGGCAGAGCGCTCATCCCCGGCAACATCCGACTCTCGCGCCAGGCAACGGGCCTCCCTTTCGACTCCGTGGCCGTGGCCTCCCAGATCCTGACGGTGGACCGTACCCTCCTCCTCGAGCGGTCGGGCGTCCTGGCCCGTCGAGCGCTCGACACGCTCTTCGACGGTCTCGACCGGGTCCTGGGTCGGGCTTGAGGGACTCCTGTCGATGAGCGCGGTCGCGACCCTCTGGCGGTGTTTCGGCTGCGGGGCCGGTGTGGACGCGGCCCAGGCCGCCCCCTTCGCTTGCCCAGCCGCGGCCTACGGGGGCAGCACCAGCGACGTGGATCACGTGCTGCGTCCCGTGGAGGCCGGGGCCCTCGAGGGGGATGACGGCTCCGGCGATCCCTTCGTCCGCTACCGCCGCGAGACCACAGCGTGGAACGTGGCCCAGCGCCGAGGCCTGGGCGATGTGGGCTACCTCGACATCCTGGGCACCCTGGACCACGCCCTCGCGGTGGTGGACGGCCAGGGCTTCCGGACGACTCCCCTCCGCCGCGTGACCCTGGAGCTGACCACGGCCGCCGGCCAGCGGCTGCCCCCGGTCTGGGCGAAGCTCGAGCTCGAGGGCGTCTCCGGCTCCCACAAGGCCCGCCACCTGATGGCGGTGATGCTCTACCTGCGCGTGCTCGAGGCCACCGGCCACCACGGCCTGCGCCGCCACCCCCTGGCCATCGCGAGCTGCGGCAACGCGGCCCTCGGCGCGGCGGTGGTCGCCCGCGCCGCGGACTGGCCGCTCCGCGTCTTCATCCCCACCGACGCCCGTGCCGAGGTGGTGCGCCGCCTCGAGGACCTGGGCGCCGAGATCGGGATCTGCCGGCGCGAGGACGAGGAGCCAGGCGATCCCTCGGTGCGCGCCTTCCGCGCTGCCGTCCGGGACGGAGCGATCCCCTTCTCGGTCCAGGGCCCCGACAATGGCCTGGTGGTGGAGGGCTCCCGCATCCTGGGCCGCGAGCTGACCGACCAGCTCCACGCGGCCGGGGCCGCACCCGATGCCATCTCGATCCAGGTCGGCGGAGGCGCCCTCGCCTCCGGCCTGTGGCAGGGCCTGCAGGCCAGCGGCTGGAGCGCCCCCCTCCACACACTCCAGACCGAAGGTGCCGCCCCCCTCGCCCGCGCCGTCACCCTGGCTCGGGGCAAGGACCTCCGCCCGGCAGAGGCCGCCCGGGAGCGCTCGCGCCTCATGTGGGCCTGGGAGACCCCGCCCCACTCGGTCGCCCACGGCATCCTCGACGACGAGACCTACGACTGGGTGGGCTGCTACGAGGCCCTCGATGCCTCGGGCGGCCAGGCGCTCATCGCGTCCGAGGACGAGCTCGAGCGCGCCCTGGATGCCGTCCGCGCCACAGGCATCGAGGTCTCGGCCACGGGAGCGGCTGGCGTGGCCGGCCTCCTGGCCCTCGCCCGCATCGGGGAGCCGACGCCGGAAGAGCCGGTCGTCCTGCTCACGGGAGCCGAGCGCGGCTGACCCCGAGAGGATCCTCTCCGAGGCCTCCCACGCCCCTGAAGGACAGCGCCCTCGGGGCCCCGAGGGTCCCTTGTGGCGAACCTCCATTGATCCCTCGCCCCCTCCTGCGGAAGGTGGTCTGTGGACCATCGGTTTCTATGGTCAGCGGGCCCCGGAGGCACCATGGACTCCCACAACGCGACCCCTCAGTGGATCTCGGAAGCGGCCAGACGAGCCTGGTCCCACCTCGAGGTGATGGGCCAGCATGCGCAGGCCACCCCGGACTCGATCCGCACCTGGCTGCGCGCCCAGGAGCGCCTTCTCGAGCTCCTGGGCCTCCCCGGCACCTTCCACAACCGCGAGCGCATCGGCGCCAGCCTCCTAGAGGACGCCACCCTCGACGAGTACCTCGAGGACGTCGACCACCACCCGCGACCCGAGGAGCTGCTCGACGATGCTCGCTTCCGCTCCGTCCTCGAGGGCCACGCCGAGCTCCGGGAGGTGAAGCGGCGCTGGGCCCTGGTGCACGACGCGGCAGCCCTCCTCGCGATGCCCCCGGACGAGCACAACCGCACGCTGCTGAGGAGCTGGCTCTCCGGCCAGCTCGACCTGGCCTCGGTGAAGGCCGACGCGCGCCACGACGGGGACGCCCTCGACGCCGTCAGCCTCGTGCTCGATACGGGCGCCGACCTCGCCCGCGCAGTGCCCGCCGATCCCGGCCGCCTGGAGGCCCTCTTCACCCTGCGCTCCCGCGGCGAGCAGGCCTCCGAAGAGGTGATCCGCCAGCTCTGCGAGGGGGTCGCCGAGGCCCTGCCCCGCGATGCCTGGGGCGGCCTGGCCGCCTACGTGGCCCCGCGCCTCGCCCCGGTGCCGGTCTGTCGCTGGCGTCCCCACGGCGGAGCCAGCGGCACCAGCGCCTCGGCCCTCGCGTTGGTGGACGCCATCAATGGCCGCGTCGTCGTGATGGGGCGGGTCGGCCGCGACATCAGCCCCGCCGGCGTGCTGCCAGAGGCCGTGGGCCCCGATCCCTTCACCTGGAGCGAGACCCTCCGCGACCGCGTCGGCGCCCTCACCGCCCGCTGGGCAGAGGATGTGGGCCTCGGCGCGCACCGCCTCCTGGCGGAGGCCCCCTTCGCCAGCGAGGACGACGGGGTCGTCGACCCCGCCGCGCTCCGCGGCGACTTCGCGGGGGCCGAGGGCGCCCAGCGCGTCGGCCCCACCGAGCGGGTCTGGGAGGAGGTGATCCCTATCGCCCGCGCCGAGGTCTGGCTGCGGGTCGAGAGGCGCGACGGCTACTACAGCC
>CAZEHU010000231.1:0-5628 GCA_964511605.1 uncultured Myxococcales bacterium | reverse complement strand
CCTGGAGAGCCAGGCCCTGGTGGAGCGGATCGCCGAGCTGGGGTGGGAGGTCAAAGCGAGCGGGATCCGAGCCCTGAGGGTCGCGGAGCTCGTCTACTACACCGACTGGTTCGTCATCATGTCCGCGCGATCGGATCGCCATGCCCAGGCGGTGCGGGAGCACATCGAGGATAGCCTCCGCGCCGAGGGCAAGCCGCCCAACGCTGTGGAGGGTACCGAGCAGAACCAGTGGGTGCTCCTCGACTACGGGGACGCGGTCGTCCACGTGTTCTACGAGCCGGTGCGCGCCTACTACGAGCTCGAGCGCCTCTGGTCCGAGGCGCCGGAGCTGGAGCTGGAGCCGCCCGAGCCCGAGCTCGGCGTCGTCACCGATCCCTACGGCGAGGCCTAGGACATCGAGGCACCGTGCTCCGCGGCACCCCCGGGTGGGGCGTCGCGGAGCCTGCCGATCGCCCCGTGATCCTCCGCCTCCTCCACCCCGGGCGTGCCCCGGCGGGACCCCTCGGGGCCGCCGCCGAGGACTACCAGAAGCGCCTCCGCCGACACCTGAGGCTCGACGAGGTCTGGGTCCGCGCCGAGAAGGCCACCCGACCCGGCGCCCTCGACAAGGAGGCCGACCGCCTGCTCGCCGCCCTCGGGTCCCGCGATCACCTGGTCGTGCTCGACCCCGCCGCGCGGCCCTGGAGCTCGGAGCACCTCGCCAAGCGCCTCGATCGCTGGAAACAGAGCGGCCATCGGGCCGTGGTCTTCGTGATCGGCAGCGCCAGCGGCCTGCACCCGCGGGTCCTCGAACGGGCAGCGGAGCGTTGGTCCCTCGGCCCCCTCACCCTGCCCCACGACCTCGCGCGGGTGGTGATGTGGGAGCAGCTCTACCGAGCCGGCACGATCCTGCGCGGCGAGCCCTATCACAAGTAGCGAAGCTCTCGTGGTGCCCCGACCGCGGGGCCGCGGCGCGGGCTGGCACGGGGCTTGCTGCTCCCCACCCCGATGCTCGTCTATCGCCGCTGCGCCTCCTGCCTGGGTCCCACCGAGAGCTCCCTCTTGTGCCCCCTCTGCCAGCACAGCCTCGTCCCGATCCGTCCCGAGGCCTGCTGCCCTGGCTGCGCCCTGCCCCGCCTCGACCTGCCCTCCGCCCACCTCTGCGGGCGCTGCCTGCTCGCCCCACCGCCCTGGAGGTGCGTGCAAGCCGCCTACGCTTATGGGGGGGCGCTCCAGGCCGCGATCCGCCGCTGGAAGAACGCCCCGAAGGCCGCGCTGGGGCCGGACCTGGCCCGCCTCCTCGTCGAGGCCCTCCCGGTCGCGGGCGAGGGGCGGGGGAGGGTCGTCGTGCCTATGCCCTCCCGCTGGGGACCGGCGGCGAGGCGCGGCTTCAGCCCGGCCGCGATCCTCGCCAGCGGCGTGGCGCGGCACTGGGGCCTGCCGCTGATCCGGGGCCTCGAGCTCCACCGGAGGGGGCGGGGCACCAAGGGGCTCGGGGCCGAGCGGCGGCTCCGCCGCCTGCGTGGGCGCTTGCGCGGGCGCACCGGTGCGCTCAGGGGGCGCCCTGTGGTGCTGGTGGACGATGTGATGACGACGGGGGGGACGGCGCGAGCGGCGGCGCGTGCCCTGGGGAGGGCAGGATGCCCCGCGGTGGAGGTGGTGGTGCTGGCGCGGGTGCCCCCGAGATAGGCCCCCCGTCCATCCCCTGGATCTCGATAGCGTTCAGGTGGGCCTGCACGTCGGGCTCGTCCAGCAGATCCCAGAGATCATCGCGGCCCATGACGCTGATCCAGTCCCCGCGGATCAGCGCGTCCACCACGAGCGGGTCCCGCAGTACCCCGGCCTTCGGGTGCTCGACGACCTCCCGGAAGTGGGGGTTGGTCAACAGCTCCGCGGCGCCCTTCGTATGCAGCACATACGCGACCCGTGCGAGGGCCCGCGCGCGCGGGAACTCCTCGTCCTCGAAGACGTTGTGCTTCATCACCCAGCGGCCTGAGACCGAGCTGGCGTAGGGAATCGCGAGGCCGGCCCCTAGCTGGTTGATCATGATGATCCCGACGATGAGGACGTAAGCGAAGACGACGCCCTTGACCCCCCCGACCACCGCACCGAGCACCCGGTCGCCCGCGGAGAGGCCGTCGGAGGCCTCGTGGAGGTCCTTCGTGAAGGCCCGCAGGATCGCGCTGCCCGCAGCGAACACCACACCGAAGATCAGGAAGAACGCCAAGGTCTCGTAGATCGCCGGCTCGGCGCGGAAGAGGCCGGCGAGGAGACCCTCGACGAGGTCACCGAGGCCCCGCGCCGCCACCCACGCGACGGCCAGGATGCCCACCTGGCCGAGCTGGAAGAGGAAACCCCTCAGACCACCGCGGAGGAGCCCCCACCCGATGAGCGCGCAAGCGATGACGTCGAGGACCACCTCAGAAGTTCACCCGCAGGTGGGCTGCGTAGGTGAAGAGATCGAGCACGGCGCTCTCGATGGGCTCCTGGCCGAAGGTGGCCTGCTCGTCATCGAGGAAGGCGCCGCGGTACTGGGCCTGCAGGCCCAGGGAGATCACCGGGTTGAGGTGGATGTCCAGCCCACCGCCGAGCTGGAAGCCCGCCCCCTGCAGGGTGGTGGCGAAGCTGTCGCGGTTCAGGGTGTACAGGCCCAGGCCGAGGAGGACGTAGGGCTCGATCCGGCGGACCTTGGGCAAGAGGTAGGCGCGGATCGCGCCGCCGAAGGAGAGCATCGTGGCGTTGTCGAAGTTCCCGGAGGAGCCCGAGGTGTGGAAGGTATTCATCAGGGCCAGATCGAGGCCCGCGTAGGGGTTGAAGCGCCAGCCGGCCTGCACCTCGAAGCCGGCGCCTCCCTCGATGAGGTTGTCGACGTTGCCGGCCTCGTTGGCGCCGCCGGTCATCACGGCATTCCCGATCGGTCCGATGGCGATGTACAGCCGCGGGAAGCGGTAGGTGGGCTCCACCGAGCGCCGGGGACGCCGGGGCGGGCTCGCCTCGCCCGGGGCGGCCCGCCGGACAGAGTGCCGGTGCGGGTAGGGCTGCGGGTGCGCTTGGGCGCTCGGGGCCGTAGCAGCGAGGGCGATCGCCACGAGGGCGATCGCCACGAGTCCGCGGAGGGCGAACGCCGCGAGCGCGCCGGTGGCGAACGCCGTGAGCGCGCCGGTGGCGCTTGGGGTCGAGGCGAGCAAGTGATGGGGGGGGCGTGGCAGGATCATGTCGGGGTTCCCGTGGAGCGTCGTGAACGTCGCTCCGACGAACGCGGGCCGAGAGTATTCGCCACGAGGTGCGCGCGCCAGTCGATCAGCTCCCCCGCGGGGAGGGCTGGCTCCTCGGCTCTGCCGCGGTCATCGAGGAGCGTGCTCAGTCCTCGCTCCAGTCCTCGCCGCGCTCCCAGCCCCGGAGGGTGGGGCGATCCTCGGAGGCCTCCTTGCGGACAACGGTGTCGATGGCGCTCACGAGCAGGTTCTTGTCGACGACGCTGGCACCCATGCGGGCTTCCTCGCGATAGGTATCGGGATCGCGGCCCTTGCCCATGCCGACGGTGACGACCACCGAGCCGATCACGAAAGCGAACGCGAGGCCCTTGATGCCGCCGACGAGGGCACCGCCGAAGCGATCTCCGCCGCCAGGATCGCCCTGCTGGGAGGCCTCCTCCGTGAGGCGGCTGATGCCCAGGTAGATCACGAACCACGCGATGCCGTAGCAGATAGCGAAGATCATCGCGACGGTGGTCTCGACCGTCGCATCCGTCATGCGCATGTAGAAGCCGGCGATGGGCACCACCATCACCCGGCCGAGCACCGCGGCCAGCACGACGTTCGCCAGCTTACCGAGCTGGGTCATGATGCCGGTCGAGTAGCCCAGCCATCCGCCGACCAGGACACAGACGCCGACCAGGATGTCCAGGTTCACGGGGCCTCCCCCTCGCCGACTACTGCTCTTCTTGCGAGACGGTGCCGGCGATAAGGTCGAACGTCATGCCCTCGCGGGCGACGAGGGAGCCGGAGCGGGCCTCCTCGACATCGCGGGCGACGCCGTCCATGAAGTCGTCGTTGTGGCCGGGATCGTGGTGGAAGGCGATGAACGTCTTCACGTTCGCGGCCTCGCAGACCTCGAGCCCATGCTCCCACGTGCTGTGGCCCCAGCCCTTGTGGGCCTCGTACTCGGCGCCCGCGATATAGGTGGCGTCGAAGCTGAGGTAGTCGGCGTCCTTGCAGAGGGCCACCAGCTCGGCGTCAGGCTCGTCGCTCGTATGCTCGATGTCGGAGCACTGCACGAAGGCGTGGCCCTTGAAGTCGACGCGGATCGCCATCGCCCGGCCAGGATGGTTGATCTCGCAAGTGGAGACCGTGGCCTCGCCCACCTCGAAGGTAGCGCCGCGCTTCACGTCGATGAACTGCACGTCGGACGGCAGGGCGTCGAGGCCCACCGGAAAAGAGGGGTACTGCATCTGGGACTGCAGCACCCCGCGCGTGGTCGTGACGTCGGGCTTGGCGCTGAAGATGCGGACCGTCGAGGTGGGGATGTAGACCGGGACGAAGAAAGGGAAGCCCTGGATGTGGTCGAGGTGGAGGTGGCTGTAGATCAAGGCGACCTCGACCGGCGCGCCCTTGGCGCGGGCCATATGCCAGTTGCCGAGGCCGCGGGCCCCCGTGCCCGAGTCGATCATGATGTGGGTATCGCCGCACTGGACCTGCAGGCAGGTCGTATTGCCGCCGTACTTCGACGTACCCGGGCCGGGCGTGGGGATGCTCCCACGGACACCCCAATAGCGGACAATGAACGTGTCCGATGCTTGCGTCATGGACTCCCCGAAGCCGTCCGTCGCGGACCGTGGCAGTATAGCGGCCCGTGAGTGGAATCATACCCCTCCCCGACGATCGTCTTCTGACCGCCCGCGCCGAGGCGCGAGCCTGCGGGCTGCTGGCCGTGCTCGTGGTGGCCGGGATCGGTTCGGGGGCCTGCGGGGTGGACGTTCACGGCGGCAAGGATGGCCCCAAGGAGGGGGGGGCGCCAGAAAAGGCGACTCCCCCTTCCGGCACCCCGCCGGCTGCCGACCTCCCCGCGTCGACGCCCAAGCCGCTAACCCCGCCGCCCCCGCCGCCCGGCCCTGCGTGGCGGCCCGGCTACGTCCGCCCGCCCGTGATCGACATGCACGGCCACATCATGCCGAGCGGGCTCCAGCGCCTGAGCGAGCTGATGCCGGACAATGGCCTGGCGCTGATGGTGAACCTCTCCGGCGGCTCTCAGGGACGGGGCCTCGAGGTCTCGGAGATCATGGCCAAGCGCTTCGAAGCGCTGGTCTCCTTCTACACACCCGACTGGAGCGAGCGGGGCCGCCCCGACTTCGGCCTCGAGGAGGCGCGCAAGCTCGAAGAGGCCGTGAAGAAGCACGGCTTCAAGGGGCTCAAGATCTCCAAGGCCCTGGGGCTGCACGTGACCCTGCCGGACGGCTCGCGAATGCCGGTGGACTGGCCCGGCCTCGATCCCCTCTGGGCCAAGGCCGGGGAGTTGGCGATCCCGGTGTCGATCCATACGGGCGATCCCAGAGCCTTCTGGGAACCCCTGACCCCGGACAACGAGCGCTGGGATGAGCTCAGCCTGAACCCGGGCTGGAGCTACCACGGCAATGACGTGCCTGGCCGCGAT
>CAZEHU010000230.1:5365-5634 GCA_964511605.1 uncultured Myxococcales bacterium | reverse complement strand
CCAGGCGCCGGGGCCGGTCCGACGGAGGATGGCGCCGCGATCCCCCACGGCCCAGACCCGATCGGGCGCGACGCCATGCACCGCGCGGAGCGTGGTATCGATGGGGCTCTCCTCGAGGCGATAGTCCTCGTGGCCGCCGTAGAGGATCGTGCCCCCGGTGCCGACGGCCCAGAAGACCTGGCGCCGGCCGTCGAGCCAGATCCCGTGGAGATCCGCCGCCGTCGGCACGTCCACCGCGAGGGCCTCGCCCTCGACGAGCGCGAGCAGGG
>CAZEHU010000230.1:0-5355 GCA_964511605.1 uncultured Myxococcales bacterium | reverse complement strand
TCGTCGGCGCGATGCCCGCGCTCCGCCCCGACCGCCACCGCGTGGAAGTCCGGGGGGGAGGCATCCTCCGGCAGCGACAGAGGCACGGGGCGGACCTCGCGACCGTCGTAGAGCTGCACCCGGCCGCCATCGCCGGCGACGAGCAGAGCGTCCTCGCGCAAGGCGGCAGCGGCACGGAGGGGACCGGGCTCGATGCCCACGCGTGGTCCCATGGTCCACTGCCAGCCGCCCCCCTCCCCGGCGCCGAAATCCCGGAGGAGGGCCAGGCTCCCGCTGGGTCCGACTCCGGCTGCGAAGACGTCGAAGCGCTTGCCGTACACGTCGCCCAGGGGGATGTAGCTGGACTCCGGCCAGACGATGAGCTCGGCGCCGGCGGCCTCGAGCTCGCGGCTGAGGTCCTGGTGCAGCAGGAGGTTGGCGTGGAGGGTCCGGGCCTGCTCCTGGGCGGTCAGGCCCCTGGCCTCCTTGTCCCAGATGCCGATATCCGCCTCGACCATGCCGACCTTCAGGCTCTCGGCGGCGGCCACCCGATCGTCGATCTGCCCCATGCGCAGGGCGCCCCAGCCCACCTGCGCGAGCACGAGCACGAGGCCGGTGGCCACCTGCATGCGAGGGATCGGGGAGCGCGTCGCGAGTCCGTGCGCGACCCGGAAGAGGGTGGCATTCGCGAGCACGACGCCGAAGGTGACGAGCCCGGCCCCGCCCAGCTCGGCCACCTGGATCACCGCCGGCGCCCGAAACTGGCAGGAGCCGAGGTACCAAGGGAAGACCATCGGGAAGAGGTACTCGACGGCGGTGTAGGCCGCCGCGATGACGAGGACCCCGGGCAGGGTGCCATCGGGCCTGCGGCCCCAGGACAGGAGCGCGGAGAAGAGCGCGAACTGGAGGCCCTGGTAGATCCCCATGAGGATCGCGATGGCCCAGGCGAAGGCAGGGTGCATGTGGCCGAAGACCTCGATCACATAGCTCACCCACCAGAAGCCCCCGACGTTGGTGATCGCGCCCGCGACCCACCCCAGCCAGAACGCGCGGCGGGGGCCCGCATCGCGGATCGCCCAGAGGAGCGGGACCAGGGCGAACCAGGCGAGGGGCCAGAGGCCGCTGTCGGGCACGGAGCGGAAAGGGAAGGCCGTGAAGACCAGGACCCCGGAGAGCACGCACCACCAGGCGGCCCCCACCAGAGCACGCGCCCCCAAAGGAGGGGCAGCGGCGCGGGCGGGAGGCTCTCGCCCGCCTCCCTTGTCGCCTCCGCTCCGGCCAGGGCTCGCTGCCTTCTTCGCCATCAGGTCAGGGGATCGCCACCGGCAGGCGAGCGGGCAACAGCTCCATCGAGGCCGGCAGGCGGCCGAGGGGCTCGCCGTCCACGTCGAGCTTGACGGTCGTGTCGCTGTCGAGCCGCACCGAGGTGGCGGTCTTCGCGAGGACGCGAGGATGCTCGAGGTGGGTGCCGCGGAAGAGGGCCGGCGCCATGCCGAGCATCTCCCTGTTGCCGATGTCGCCGAGGATGATCACGTGGAACAGCCCGTCGTCCGGGAGCGCACGCGGCGCCACGTGCATGCCGCCGCCGAAGTAGGCGCCGTTGGCGACCACGATGCTGGCGGCGGGCATCTCGGACTCGAACTCCTGCTCGCCCCCCTTGAGGTGGATGCGGACCACGGGGTTGTCCCAGCCGAGCAGGGTCATGGCGGTGGCCGCCGCGTACGCGAAGCGGCCCGCGAAGCGCAGGCTCCCGACCCGCTCGTCCACCTCCCCGCCGAGGCCAGCGCTGGCGATGTTCACGAAGAGGCGCCGGGCCTCGCCGCCCGAGGGCTCGGTGTAGGTCAGGCGGCCGAGGTCCAGGGTCCGGGTGCGGCCGGAGCGCACGGCCGCTAGCGCGTCCTCGGTGGAGGTGACCCCGAGGGTGCGCCGGAGGTCTCCGCCCGTACCGCCGGAGACGAGCGCCAGGCTGGCGCCGGGGTGGAGCGGCCGACCCTCCTCGTCCAGCCAGGCCTGGACCACCTCGTGGACCGTGCCATCCCCGCCCGCGACGAGGAGGCGCTCCCGGCCGAGCTCGAGGGCCTCACGGGCCAGGGAGGTCGCGTGTCCGGGGGCCACGGTGAAGGCCACGTCGAGGCCGCCCCCGAGGGCATCACAGAGCTGATGTTCGAGGCGACGGAAGCTATCGTGGGCGGTGCCCCCGCCGGCGCTGGGGTTGACGATGATGAGGGGCGGGGGGCCCGGGGCGGCGGCCGCCATCAGGGCACCTCCCCGCGCACGGCCTCGTCGATGAGGGCCAGAGCGTCGTCCACCCGGAGCCTCGAGCGCCCGGCGACCGCGGCCTGACGCTCGGCGGCGGCGGCCAGCGGCGCTACGCACTCGCTAGCGAAGGTGACGAGCCGGTCGATGCCGCGGGCGGTGGCCCGCTCGATCACCTCATCGGCCATGGCCGCCGAGGTCTCGGGGTGGGTCAACGGCAGACAGCCGGTGCCGCCACAGCAGAAGGTCTCGAGCTCCCCGTCTCGGAGCTCCACGATGGGCGACGCGACGCAGCGCTCGAGGATCTGGAGCGGCAGGTCGCTGATGCCCAGGTGGCGCGAGAGGTGGCAGCTCGCGTGCAGGCCGACCCGTCCGCCCACGGGCGCGATCAGCTTGCCGTGCAGGAGAGGTCCGAGGAACTCGGAGACGTGCAGGACGTCGGCGCGGAGGGGGAATCCGTGCTCCACGTAGAGGGTGCGGAGGAGGTGCAGGCCCTCCGCGCTCATCACCACGACGAGCTCGGAGGCGTCGAGGATCCGGCGCACGCTGTGCGCGCGCGAGCGGAACTCCAAGGTCATGCCGCCGGCCCAGAGGTCGTACCCGAGGTCGAGCAGGGAGGCATCCCCGAGGGAGAGCTCGCCCTGATCGATGCGCTCGCAGAGGCCCAGCAAGATCCTCACCGCGGTCGCATCGTCCAGGAGGCTGCGATGGCCCGGGACCAGGAGCACCTGGGGCTCGCGCTTGGTCCGCACGACCCGGCCGATGCCCGACGTCCAGAAGCTATCCCCGGGCGGCTCCTCGCGGCGGAAGCGTGGGCGCTCGAAGGCGATGCGTCCGCGGGCCACGTTGCGCGCCCGGGCCGCGAAGACCTCGCCTGCGACGTCGACCCTGTGCACGCAGGCCTCGGTGCAGCCGCCGCATCCCGTGCACGCGTACAGGCGGCGTGCGAGCTCGCCGGCGCCCCGCATCCGGCCGCGGGCGGCATGCTCGAGGCTGCTCATCAAGCCCCACGGGCTCAAGGTGTCGTCCCCCTCGATGGTCGCGACCGGGCAGGCGTGGCGACACAAGCTCGGGCACCACGTGCAGAGACCGCGGGCCTCCTCGGCTTGCATGGTGCTCACGAGGGAGGCCCGAGGAGGGGGTTGAGCACCCCTCGTGGATCGAGGCGGTGCTTGAGCGCCACCTTGAGCGCTCGCCGGGGGCTGGGGGTCGGGGGTCGGTGGGGGTCGAGGGCCTGCCTCACCCGGGCGGCGTCCTCGTCCTGGGAGCTCTCCGCGATGGAGCACCAGGCCCCGTGACGGCTCATGCGGACGAGCCAGAGGCCCGCCGGTACCCGGTCGCCGAGGGCCCGAGCGAGGCGCACCAGCTCCGCCCACGGCACCCCGACCACGGGGGCGCGCCACTCCCGCGACGGGGGCAGCAGGCCCTCGTGCACGTCCCAGCCCGCGGGGGGATCGAGCTTCTGGAGCACGCCGCTGAGGTGCTCGTCGAGGGCAGGTCCGCTCACCGAGGACTGGCGCCCCCAAGGCTCGACGAGCACGAGGACCTGGCGCTCTTCGTCGAGGCCGACCCGCCGGCGACCCCAGGCGCGATCCGCCGCCGGGGTCAGGATCTCCATCGCCCGCGGCTCGAGGCCGCGGGACAGGGCGAGCTGGATGGCGCTGAGGGCCTCGGTGAGGTCGCGCGCGGCGTACGCGAGGACCAGGCGGGCGCTGGAGGGATGGATGCGCAGCGTGGCCTGGTGGACGATGCCGTACAGGCCACGGGAGCCGAGAAAGAGGCGATCGAAGTCCGGGCCCACCGCCTTGCGTGGAGCGACCCGGCTGTCCGCGGGGGTCCCGTCCGGCAAGACGACGCCCAGCCCGAGCACCTGATTCTCCATCGAGCCATAGGGCGGGCCCCAGTGGGCGTCGAGGCTCGCGGCCAGGATGGCGCCGAGGCTCTCTTCGCGCCACGGGCGGGTCGGGAACCCGGTCGTGAAGCCGCGCTCGTCGAGGACCTTGTGCAGCTTCGACATCGTGATGCCGGTCTGCACGGTGATCGCGCCGCTGACGATGTCCACGTCGACGACCCGATCCATGCGGTGGCCGCGGAGGTAGATGCGCGGGCGAGGATCGCATCGCTCCGCATCCGTGGCGCGCGGGTGGCGCGTGAAGACGATCGCGTCGCGCCGGTGGGCCCAGCGCATGAGATCCACCAGCTCCTCGCGGGTCGCGGGCTCCACGTTGAAGCTGCCGCCCGCCAGATCGAGGTGCGGCTCCACCTGCTCGGTCGGCACGATCCGCGCGAGCTCGTCGGCGAGGCCGACCGGGCGGACCTCCGTCGGGGGCGGGCTCACTCAGAGACCTCGGGATCGGGGAAGAGCTTCGAGGGGTTCATCACCCCCTCGGGATCGATCGCGCCCTTGAGCGCAGCCCAGACCTTCAGCATCTCGCCGTGCTCGCGGACCATCGCGTGCTTCTTCGACAGCCCCACGCCGTGGTGGTGGCTGGCGGTGGCGCCGGACGCGTGCACAGCCTCGAGGGCGGCGTTCCAGATGCTGTCGTACAGGGCCTCCGCCCGCTCTGCCTGCCGCCGGAAGGCCGCGAAGGTGAAGTAGATGCTGCAGCCCTCGCGATAGGCGTGGGAGAAGTGGGCCATGATGAAGGCGCGAGGGCTGACGGCGCGAACCACGCCCTCGTACAGGGCCTCCAGGCGATCCCAGGTCGTGGCGACCTCCATCGTATCGACGAAGGCCCCGGCCATGTAGATGCGGCTCTGCTTGAAGCTGACGTGGTGGCGCCGGGCCAGCCAGGCCTCGCCGAGGGCGGCCCCGGCGTCGACCGCGCCGGCCTCGAGCAGGATCTGGCGGGCCTTCCAGCTCTGGCGCTGGACGGACTCGTCCGGGCCCTCGAAGCCCACGATCATCAGGCAGGGGCTCGGCACCATGTGGGCCAGGGAGTTCATGATGCCCGGCACCGAGAGCGCCGAGGCGATCGCTCGCTTGTGGGCGGCATCGAGGGCCCGATGGGCACGCTCCCGGGCCGGCCCGAGGAGGCGCTCGGGCGAGAGGCGACCCGCCGCGCGGCGCGCGCCCTGGCCCATGGCGCCGCCGAGGGCACGTGCCGCCCCGAGGCTCTC
>CAZEHU010000229.1:0-5678 GCA_964511605.1 uncultured Myxococcales bacterium | reverse complement strand
CCCGGCTCGGGCGCCGGCTCGGGCGCCGGCTCGGGCGCCGGGGAGGGCGTTGGGGAGGGCGCTCCCGAGGGCACGGGCGGCCGGAGCGCTCGCGGCTCCGACCTCCAGCCCGAGGCCGAGCCCGACGAGCTCCCTCTCGTCGATCTACCTGACGGCATCGAGTTCGAGCCCCTGCTCGACGAAGAGACCACCATCGTCCCGTGGGGGGAGAACACCGTCGATCCCCAGGACGCCGAGTCCCTCATCGACACCTGGACCCTGACGATCGACGGGCTCTGCGAGACCCCTGTGGAGCTCAGCTTCGCGGACCTCCTGGCCCTCGAGCGCCAGGACCAGGTCACCGACTTCCACTGCGTTGAGGGCTGGTCGGTCTACGACGTGCCGTGGAACGGCGTGCACATGTCGACCCTCTTCGAGCTGGTCCAGCCCTTCGGGAGCGCGACCCACGTCACCTTCCACTGCGTCGAGCCGCCCAACGGCAAGCTGTACGACGAGAACCTGCCGATGGAGGTCTGCCTCGAGCCCAAGACCCTCCTGGCCTATGGCGCCGACGACCTCGCCCTCCCCCTCCGCCATGGCTTCCCCCTCCGCGCCGTCATCCCTCGCATGCACGGCTACAAGGGAGCGAAGACCATCACGCGGATCGAGCTGACGGACTCCCTGTATGAGGGCTTCTGGGTGGTGCGGGGGTATCCCTACGATGCGCCGGTGGAGGAGCATCGGCTTCGGGAGGGGAAGTACTAGGAAGCTGTACCGCGCTGCTTCGTCGGCGTCTCGACGCCCCCATGCGGTGCAGCCTCCTGGAGGCGTCGTCCAACTCGAGCCGTTCCCGGCGCCGGAGCCGGGGCCTGGTGGTCGAGGCCGTCGAGGCTCCAGATCTCGAGGGCCTGTCGCGGCGCCCTCTCCAGGAGCTCAGCGAGGGCCAGCGGCTGCGGGTGCTCCTCGCCCGGGCCCTCGTGGGCGGCGCCCAGGCCCTCGTGCTGGACGAGCCGACGAGCGTCGTGGACCCGGAGCGGGAGGGGGCGTTCTTCGCGCTCCTCGAGGCGCTGCGAGAGCAGCGGGAGCTCGGCCATCGGCTTCGCTGGCTACCTGGCCGCCTTCCTGTGGGCCCTGCCGGTGGGTGCCGCCCAGACGGTGTTCGGGGAGGGCCTCGTCGTCCTGGCGGAGCTCCTCCGGACGCAGCGCGCTGCGCCCTTTCGCATGGGAACGATTTCTGGCACCCTGCCGCTCGCGTGAACGCCACCCTGCGCCAGCACCTCGCCCCGACGGCTGCCCTCATCGGGCTCGCCTACGGCCTCGCTGTGGTCAGCGCCGTGGTGCACTTCGCGACCGTGGAGCACGTCCACTGCGAGGCCCACGGCCACCTGGCCCACGCCTCGGCGGAGCCCCACGAGCACGAGCACGGCTACGAGCACCACCACGGTCCGGAGCACGGCCACGAGCACGTGCACGCCGGCCACGGGCTGGGGATCGCCACCGAGCTCTCCGAGCAGCCCGCGTGGTCGTCGCCCGCCCCTAGCGAGCACGAGCACGAGCACTGCGAGCTGGAGGAGCACCAAGATCCCGAGCCGAGCGCCCTGGTCCCTGCGCCCGCCGAGATCGCCCAGCTCCCGCCTTGCTCCTCGCCCCTCGCCCGGGTCGGCGCCGGCACCCTCGCGCAGGCGCAGGTGCCCCTCTGGCTCCTCGCCCCGAAGGCCTCGCCTCCGGCCTGAGCCCATTGTGAAGGCCGGCCCCTCGCTGCGCCTCTTCCCCATGGAGGAGGGCGCGGAGGGGCCACGCTCGAGGCTCTCCAACCCCGGAGGCGGCCATGTCGCCATCGCTCTGGGTCGTGCTCGCCGCCATGATGGTCGGCCAGGGCGCTCCCACCTCCAATCCCGATATCGCACTCATCCTCGACGTCGCTGGCGGAGCCGCGGCTGTGGACGCGGCGAGCGGCACGCCCTCGACCGGGGGCGCGCACGATCCGCCTCGCCGGGGCTTCGGCCTCCAGGAGCTCGAGCTGTCCATGGGCGCGAACGTCGACCCCTTCCTGAGGTTGGACAGCAACCTCGTCTTCTCCCTCTTCGGGGTGGAGCTCGAGGAGGCGTACGGGACCACGCTGGCCCTGCCCGGAGGCCTGCAAGTCAGGGCGGGGCAGTTCCTCACGCGCTTCGGCCGCGTCAACCCGACCCACCCCCACTCCTGGCACTTCCTCCACCAGCCCCTGGTGCTCGGCCGGCTCTTCGGCCCGGAGGGGCACCGCGGCCTGGGGACGGAGCTGTCCTGGATGCCTGCGCTCCCCTGGTTCCTGACGCTCAGCGCCTCGGTGGTGCAGGAGGCCGGCACGGAGGTCCAGGAGCTGGAGGACCTGACCGCCACCCTGCGCCTCGAGCAGTTCTTCGACCTCTCGCGGAGTTGGAGCCTGCTCTTCGGCCTCAGCGGTCACTTCGCCGACTCCCAGACGGGACCAGGCAACCGGCGCGAGGTGTACGGGGCCGACCTCTACCTTCGCTGGCGCCCGCCGGGCAGCGCCGACCGAGCGGCCTTGTCGCTCCAGGTCGAGGTCGTGTTTCGCAGCGAGCAGGTTCCCAAGGACACCGTGCAGGACGGCGGTGGCTACGCCGAGCTCGTGTGGAACCTCGACCCCTCCTGGGAGCTCGGGGGCCGCCACGAGCACCTGCGCTCCCCGGGGAGGGACCGGACCCAGCTCGCCCTCACCTGGTACCCCTCCCACTTCTCGCGCCTCCGCCTCCAGGGCTCCCGGGATCGGGACGAGGCGGCGGAGACCACCGCCTGGATGGCCCACCTGGGCCTCGAGGTGCTCATCGGCGCCCACGGCGCCCACGGCTTCTGAGAGCACACGATGGACGCACGCAGGCTCTTGACGACCCTCTCGCTCCTGGCCCTCGCGCCGGACGCCGCTGCGCGCCTGAGCGTGGTGGCCACGGTGCCCGACCTCGCGGCCCTCGCCCGCGACGTCGGAGGAGAGCACGTGGACGTGGTGTCCCTGGCCGGTCCCGACCAGGACCCCCACTACGTGGACCCGCGGCCCAGCTACATGGTGATGCTCCGGAAGGCGGACCTGCTCCTCCTGGTGGGGCTCGAGCTGGAGGTGGGGTGGCTGCCGAACCTGGTGGTCGGCGCCCGGAACGGGGCCATCCAGCCCGGCGAGCCTGGGCACTTCGACGCCTCGCGCTTCGTTCGGAAGCTCGGGGTGCCCGACCGTGTCGACCGAGCGGAGGGGGACATCCACCCCGGCGGCAACCCGCACTACGTCTTCGATCCAAGGGAGATGGCGAAGGTGGCGCTCGCTCTGGGCGCCCGGCTGGGCGCGCTCCAGCCCGAGCGGGCCGGGCACTTCAGGGGACGAGCGGAGGAGGTGTCCCGGGCGCTGGAGACCCTCGCTCGGAGGGAGCGCGAGCGCTTCGCTCGTCTACCGTCCTCATCGCGGCGCTTCGTGGCCTACCACGAGTCCCTCCCCTACATCGTCGACTGGTTGGGCCTGGAGCAGGTCGCGACCATGGAGCCCAAGCCCGGCGTCCGGCCAGCCCCGGGTCGCGTGCACACGGTGATGAAGACGATGGAGGCCACCGGCGTCCGCGTGATCCTCCAGGAGTCCTACTACCCGGCGCGCCTCTCGAAGACGGTCGCCAAGCTGGTCTCGGGGGGGCGGGTGGTCAAGCTGGCCGGAGGGACGGACTTCGAGGGCGGCCAGACCTACGATCAACGCGTCACGAACCTGGCGGAGCGGATCCATGCGGCGCTCTCTCCCTGAGCGGGCGACCCATGGGGCGCTGGCGCTCGGCCTGGCCGCCGCGACCGCCCTGGGCGGCTGCGCCTTCGAGCCCGGGCTCCCGTGGGGCATCCTGGAGCTCGACCTGAACGCGCGCTTCGATCCCCCGCCCGATCGGCTCACCGAGGAGGGCTGGCTCATGACCTCCCTGAGCTACGGCGTCGCGATCGACTCGCTCCAGGTTGGCGTGGAGTGGGCCGCCGTGAGGGTGGCCACCGGCGGGGGAGGAACGGCGACCTTCGATCCCGCCGATCCACCGGAGGGCTTCACGAACTGCCACGGGGGCCACTGCCATGCCGCGGACGGCTCGCTCCCCACCTACGAGCAGGTGGAAGCGATCGTCCTCGGCAGCGCGGGCGTCCCCCTCGCAGGCCACCAGCTCACCGGCCCCGACGAGCCCGTGGCCTTGGACGCCGAGCCGGTCGAGCTCGCCCTCGGCCCCTGTCCGGAGGACTGCCAGCTTCCTCGCGGGGAGCTCGTGCGCGTCGAGGTCCAGGTTGGCGAGCTCGAGCTCTCCGGCCACGTCCTCGACCTGAGCGGGGGCGGCCGCCTGCCCGAGGAGGGCCTGCCCCTCGACGTGCTCTGGCACCTCGACACCACCCTCAGCGAGGGCCTCGACGGACGCCTGTCCGAGGCCGAGCCACCGGGCGTCCGTGTCGACGTCCTGCTCGACCTGCCCGCCGCGCTCTTCGATGCCATCGACTGGGCCGAGGTCACCGACCCGGCCGCCCTGGAGGCGACGCTCGTCGAGAACGTCGCCAGCCACCACCCCCTCACCCATGACTTGAAGAGATTCGACCCATGACTCCTGCTACCTCCCACCTCCCCATCTTCCAGATCGCCCCCGCCCTGACCCTGGTGGGAGCGCTCTTCCTGGCGCCCGCTTGCGACAGCGGTGGCGCGGACGATCACGACGAACCCGAGCACGCCGCCGAGGAGGGCTGTGAGCACATGGCGGAGGCCGCCGGCCTCTCCGTCACAGCCACCTCCGAGGCCGCGGATGCGGCCGACGGCACCGTGGAGCACGCCCGAGCCGAGATCACCCTGATCGAGGTGGACGGCGGCCATGGCGGCTACGTCACCTTCGCGAGCGAGGGCGGGGATCACCACTTCTTCCTGAGCGCGGACGTGCCCTTCCAGATCACGGACGCGACGGGGACGGAGGTCGTGCCCGAGGGCAGCGAGGCCGTGGACGAGTGCGAGGCCGTGGCGATCGCCTACGAGGTCCACCTCGAGGTGGGGCTCCACCACCTGTGGTTCGGTCCCACCGGCGAGACCACCGTCGGCATGGTCTTCGAGGCGGGCGAGCACGACGAGGAGCACGAGTAGCGCCGCTCCCCCGCCGGGCGCCGTGCTGGACACGGCGCCCGGTAGCCCGCGTCCCAGGAACGCGTCGAGCGCGATGGGGCGAGCGTCTCCTCAGCGGTAGCGACGCGCCACGTTGCCGAGCGACTCGCGAGCGATCAGCTCCAGCACGTGCAGGCGCCCCTCCCCTCTCCGGGGCTGGAACATCAGCAGGAAGTGGATACCGAGGCGGGGCGCGTAGAGGCCGTCGAGGTCCTCGAGCTTCTTGACCCCGTCCGAGGCGTGGCGTCTCCGCCGGCCAGGCGGCTGGCCATGGGAACGGGCCTCGCCCTGCCGACCCGCGTCGTCCCCGCCCGGGAGCGATCTTCCTGCGTTGGCCGTTCCCCCATGCCTGGCCGTCCCGGCGTTCCGGGCTGCTCGGCCCCTCGGGGCCTTGCGGAGCTCGTCAGAGCGTGCCGGGGTAGAGGCAGCCGGGATCGGCGGTGGCACCGTGGAGCCACTGGAGCACGACCTGGTAGCCGGGGTCCTCGGGGCTCGTCCAGACGTCCTCGCCGCCGAAGAGCTCCTTGCCGAGGTGGAAGTAGCCGCCGGCTTCGGTGTC
>CAZEHU010000228.1:0-5689 GCA_964511605.1 uncultured Myxococcales bacterium | reverse complement strand
AGCAGCGCCGGATCCACGACGCGCTCATCGTCCGGGGCCTCCAGCTCATCAGCGATAGCTACCTCGCGCCGATGGCCGCCCTCTGCGAGGACGCCGAGGTCCCCTTCGAGGGCAAGACCTTCGACGGCAAGAACTTCGACAAGCTCGTCGAGGACATCGCCGCCTCCGACTACGATCTCGTCCTCCTCGGCGCCCTCGGCCAGGGGGCGGTCAAACCCTCGACCGCCGGCAGCGTCTGCGAGCGCGTCCTTCGCCGCGCGGATCGGGATCTCTTCATCGTACGCGATCCCGGCGCCACGGAGCTCGAGGGCGAGGCCTCCATCGTCGTCGCGATCGATGGCTCGGCCACGAGCTGGGGCGCCTTCGAGCGCGCCCTCGGCCTCGCCGATCTCACCGGCCGCCCCGTCGAGGTGGTCGCTGTACACGAGGGCGAGCCCACCATCGAGGATCTCCTCGATGAGCACCTGAAGCTCGCGCGCCGCATCGCGCGCGATCGCCGGGTCGCCGCGCGCCTGACCACGCTCGACGGCGTGCCCGGCGCCGCGATCGTGGCCCACCTCGCCGACACCTCCCCTTGGCTCGTCGTCGTCGGCCGCGCCGGCCTCGACGCCGCCGCGGCCGCGCCGAGCGTCGGCAGCGTCACCGAACACCTCGTGCGCCACGCCCCCTGCAACGTGCTGGCCGTGGCCCGCACCTCAGCGCCCGCCGAGCTGGCGAGCGCTCCCCGGGCCGAGGCCTAGTCTCTAGCGCCCCGGTCGGATCGGAGTCGCGCGAATGGCTCCGACAACATCCTGGACTCGTTCAGACCCGCCGCCACACCCGGCTCAGGAGCGGACTGTATGGCTACCCATGCCGCGGCTGATGGTCTCGGCCACGACGGCCACGACGGCCACGACCACCACGTCCACCGGCTCCGGCCCGATCAGTGGCCCGGCGAGGAGATGTACGGCCGCGCCTCGGCGGGCAAGGTCGGCATGTGGATGTTCCTGCTCTCGGATGCCCTCATGTTCGCGGGCTTCCTGCTGGGCTACGGCATCCTGCGCGGGGGCCAGGAGCACTGGATCTGCACCGAGGAGGTGGCAGCCCAGACCGGCTGCATCGTCGAGCCCGCCCTGGGCATCAACTTCACCGCCCTCCTCACCTTCATCCTCATCTGCTCGTCGGTCTCGATGGTGATGGCCCTCGACGCGGCCAAGCATAACGACCAGAAGGGCACCGTCCGCTGGCTCGTCTTCACCATCATCGGCGGCCTGATGTTCCTCTGCGGCCAGTACTACGAGTACTTCGGCCTCTTCGGCTTCCCCGGCCTCATCGAGCACGGCCTCATCTTCGGACAGAGCGCCTACGCCTCGACCTTCTACCTGATCACGAGCTTCCACGGCGCCCACGTGACCACCGGGGTCATCTACCTGACGATCATCATGCTCCGCGCCCGCAAGGGGAGGTTCCAGAACGGCTACTGGAGCCCGATCGAGCTCGTGGGCCTCTTCTGGCACTTCGTCGATCTCATCTGGATCCTCGTCTTCACCCTCGTCTACCTCATCCCGGAGTAGGGGGGAGCCATGTCGGACGTCGCAACGCACGAAGCGCCCGTGGAGGCCGCCGCGCCCGCCGAGCATAGCGGCCACGGCCACGGCCACGGTCCCGAGGCGCGCAAGAAGCACATCCGCCTGTACTGGGTGATCTGGGTCTGGCTGCTGATCCTGACCATCCTCGAGGTGGGAGTGGTCTTCGTACCGATCGCCAAGGGCCTGCTCATCAGCGCCCTCGTGCTCCTCGCTATCACCAAAGCCACGATGGTGGCCCTCTGGTACATGCACCTCATCGACGAGACCGTTTGGCTGCGCTGGAGCATCGCCATCCCTATGGCCCTGCCGGCCTTCTACGCCCTGGCCCTCATCGCAGACGCCATGTGGCGCATGCTACCCGCCGCGGCGGCAGGCTGAGGTCATGGCCCGCTCTCACAGACTTCTAGCAGCATCCGGGGAATCGCTCCCGTCGCATCCGGCGACGATCTCGGGCCCCATCGCCGTCCAGCAGCCTCGACGGGCCAAAGGGCCCGCCTTCATTGCTGAGTCGACGCCCATGGGGCGTCTCGACGATCTGGCTCCGACCTCGTCGCCGGCTGCTCGGTCCGCGATTCCCCGGATCCTGCTGAAGGCCACGCTCCTCGTCGCCCTGACCCTCGCGGCCCCAGCCGCCCTGGCCTGCCCCTACTGCGCAGCCCAGGACGACGAGGGCGGCGTCGCCACCGCGCTGGTCATCGGCGCGATGGTCTTCTTCCCCTTCGTCGTCGTCGCGGCGGTCTGGCCCCTCCTGAAGCGGACGGGCGGCGCCGCGGACTCCATCCCCACCGCGGAAGGCGCATGATCCACCAGCGACCCTCCCCCACGGCGGCCCCCCGCCGCCGCAAGCGTCGACCCAGCCGCCGCCGGTTGGGCTTCGTCGCAAGCGCCCTCGCGCTCGTCGCGCTGCTCGGCGATGTCGCCCTGGCCGGCTATGGCACCGTCGAGGGCGAGCCGGGCCTCGGCTTCCCGCGCGACGTCTCCGTCGACGGCTGGCGCATCGACTGGCTCATCGAGATCACGATGATCTTCGTGGCCGTGCTCTTCGTGATCATGTGCATCTGGATGGTCTGGGCGGCCATCGCCCACGACGAGGACCACAGCGCCGAGTACGACCACGGCACCTCGCGCCACTCGGTGACCCACGCGCTGCTCATCAGCTCGGTCATCTTCTTCGTCGTGGACGGCAACCTCTTCGTGAACTCGGTGCTGGACCTCAAGGAGGCCTTCTGGAACTTCGACCACGCCGAGGCCCAGGAGGACGCGGTCCGCATCGAGATCCAGGCGCGCCAGTGGGCCTGGGAGGCCCGCTACGCCGGCCCCGATGGGGAGTTCAATACGAAGGACGATGTCCTCACCCTCAATGACATCGTGATCCCGGTACAGACTGCGGTCATCCTGCAGATCGCCTCCATCGACGTGATCCACTCCCTGTACCTGCCCAACCTCAGGCAGAAGATCGACGCCGTGCCCGGCTACCTGAACCCCATGTGGTTCCAGGCCAAGGAGACCGGCAGCTATGACGTGGCCTGTGCCCAGCACTGCGGCATGGCCCACTACAAGATGAAGGGCGCGCTCCACATCGTGAGCCGCCAGGAGTTCGACGCTTGGGCCGCCGAGGCCAGCGCGAACGCCGAGCGCGCCTGGGATCCCGAGGATACGGACGCCCACTGGGGCTGGACGTGGGAGGCAGAGACGTCGTGGTAGAGCCCCTCCCGATCCACCAGGATCTCCAGCCGATCCACCACCCGCCGACCTCCTTCCTCGGCAAGTACGTCTTCTCGATCGACCACAAGGTCATCGCGAAGCAATTCCTGTGGACGGGCCTGGCCTTCCTCTTCCTCGGCGGCGCGCTCGCGATGGCGATCCGCTGGCCGTGGGCCTACCCCGGCCAGCCGATGCCCGGCATGGGCGCCCTGCTCTCGGAGACAGGCGGCATCGTCGCCCCGGCGAACTTCAACTCCACCTTCACCATGCACGGCCTGATCATGATCTTCTGGGCGATCACGCCCGCCCTGATCGGCTGCTTCGGCAACCTCTGCATCCCCCTGATGATCGGCGCGCGGGACATGGCCTTCCCGCTCCTGAACATGCTGAGCTTCCACACCTTCCTGCTCAGCGGCCTCGTCATCGTGGCCAGCTTCTTCGTTCCCATGGGCGCCGCCGCCGCCGGCTGGACCACCTACCCGCCCCTGTCGACGAACGTCGGCACCCCCGGCTGGGGCCAGACGTTGGTGGTCGTGGCCATCTTCCTGACCGGCACCGCCACCATCATGGGGTCGATCAACTACGTCACCACGGTCATCCGCCTCCGTGCACCGGGCATGACCTACATGCGCATGCCCATGACGGTCTGGGGCCTGTGGCTGACCGCCATCCTCAACGTTCTCTTCGTGCCGGTCCTCGCGTCGGGCGGCCTCCTGCTCATCTTGGACCGCGTCTTCGGCACCGACTTCTTCATCGCCGGCGCCCAGGGCAAGGGCGGCCCGGTCCTCCTCCAGCACCTCTTCTCGATCTCCGCCCAACCCGAGGCCTACATCCTCATCCTGCCCGCCTGGGGCATCATGGGAGATCTCCTCAGCTTCTTCGCCCGGAAGCCCGCCTACTGGTACCGCGGCTCGGTCTTCGCGATGATCGCCGTGAGCGTGCTCTCGGCCGTCGTCTACGGACACCACATGTTCGAGACCGGCATGAACCCGCTCCTCGGCACCTCCTTCATGCTGCTGACCTTGGTGATCTCGGTCCCGGCCGAGCTCCTCTTCCTCAACTGGCTGCATACGATCTGGAAGGGCTCGATGCGCAAGGACTCGCCGATGCTCTTCGGCCTCGGCGCGGTCTTCGTCTTCGGCCTCGGCGGCCTGACCGGCATCTTCCTCGGCACGATCTCCACGGACATCTACCTGCACGACACGATGTTCGTGGTGGGCCACTTCCACTTCACGATGGCGGCCGCGAGCCTCCTCGGCACCTTCGCCGGCATCCACTTCTGGTTCCCGAAGATGTTCGGCCGCCTGATGGACGAGAGGCTGGCCAAGCTCCACTTCTGGACCACGACGATCTTCATCACGCTCACCTTCGGCGGCCAGATGCTCGTCGGCTACGGCGGCCAGCAGCGCCGGCTCTGGACTCCCTTCGAGTACAAATTCATCGAGCACCTCCACGACCTGAACATGTGGACGAGCTGGGCCAGCTTCCTGCTCGGCGCTGCGCAGCTCCTCTTCGTCTGGAACTTCGTGCACTCGGTCTTCCGGGGCGAGAAGGCCGGCAACAACCCGTGGAAGGTCGGCACCCTGGAGTGGACCACCACCTCGCCGCCGCCGCCCCACAACTTCTCGACGATCCCGACCGTCTACCACGGCCCCCACGAGCTCTCGAATCCCGAGTACATGAAGGCCCTGGGCCGCGACTACATCATGCAAGACGAGCCCGCGCCGGCCGGCCCCGAGGCCGAGGGAGCGGAGATGGGCACGGCCGGCGGCGACCCGGGCGCCAGCGCGGCGGTCGCCGCGAGCGTGAACACCTGAGCCTATGACCGCGAGCCTGACCATCGCTCCGGGATCGACCTCGGAGCCAGAGCCTCCCCGGAGCGGAGCCGTCGCGAGCTTGAGGCCCGACCTCGACGCGCGCCACGACACCAGCTTCGTCGGCATGGTGATCTTCCTCGGGAGCTGGGCCGTCCTCTTCGCCGCCCTCTTCTTCTCCTTCGCGTTCCAGCGCTCCAAGGCGCCCGAGTGGCCGCCGCCTGGCTTCGACGCGATCCCCCTGTGGGGACCGGCGCTGTCCACCGGCCTCCTCCTGCTCTCTTCGCTCGCCTACGAGCGCGGGCGCCGCGCCTTCCGCGCCGGCCGCTCCGCGCGCGGTGGTGTGACGCTCGCTGCGATCCTGGCGCTCGCTTTCATGGTGGCCCAGGTCCTCCTCTGGCAGGCGGTCTGGCAGGGCGGCATGCAGCTCCGCGGAGAGCCCTTCCACGGCCACTTCTGGCTGCTCACGGTCTTCCACGGCCTGCACGCGATCGTAGGCCTGGGCCTCCTCGGCTGGCTTGTGCCCCAGGCGGCCGCCGGACCCTCTCCCCGCCTGCGCACCCGCCTGACCCTGGTCGGCATGTTCTGGCACTTCGTCGGTGT
>CAZEHU010000227.1:0-5693 GCA_964511605.1 uncultured Myxococcales bacterium | reverse complement strand
CCGTCGAACATCTACGCGATGGACGACATCAAGTTCCTCACGGGCTTCAACGTCGAGGTGGTGGTCACCTCGGAGGCGTCGATCCAGAGCGCGCTCGAGCGCTACTACGAGGAGACGGCCGAGCTGACGACGATGCTCGGCGACTTCGACGACAGCGAGATCGACTTCTATGCGGAGTCCGACGAGCTGGACATGGACGATCTCGTCGACGAGGCCGGTGAGGCCCCGGTCGTCCGCCTCGTGAACCTGGTGCTCGTGGACGCGATCAAGCGCGGTGCATCGGACATCCACATCGAGCCCTACGAGAAGGAGTTCCGGATCCGCTACCGGATCGACGGCGTGCTCTACGAGATCATGAAGCCGCCGCTGCGCCTGAGGAACGCGCTCACGAGCCGCCTGAAGATCATGAGCGAGCTGGACATCGCCGAGCGGCGGCTCCCGCAGGACGGGCGCATCAAGCTCGTGCTCGGGGGTCAGAAGGAGGTCGACTTCCGCGTCTCGGTGCTGCCGACGCTCTTCGGCGAGAAGGTCGTCCTCCGAATCCTCGACAAGTCCAACCTGCAGCTCGACATGACCAAGCTGGGCTTCGAGCAGCACCAGCTCGATACCTTCCTGCACAACATCCACCAGCCCTTCGGCATGGTGCTGGTCACGGGGCCCACCGGCTCGGGCAAGACCACGACGCTCTACTCGGCCCTCCAGGACCTCAACAGGTCCACGGAGAACATCTCCACCGCCGAGGATCCGGTGGAGTTCAACATGGCCGGTATCAACCAGGTGCAGATGCGCGACGCCATCGGGCTGAACTTCTCCGCGGCGCTGCGCTCCTTCTTGCGCCAGGACCCGGACATCATCATGGTGGGCGAGATCCGTGACTTCGAGACGGGCGAGATCGCCATCAAGGCGGCCCTCACGGGCCACCTCGTGCTCTCGACGCTCCATACGAATGACGCGCCCTCCACGGTCAATCGCCTCCTGAACATGGGCATCGAGCCCTTCCTGGTGACCTCCTCGCTGAACGCCATCGTCGCCCAGCGCCTCGCGCGCCGAATCTGCTCGGACTGCGCGGAGCCCTTCGAGCTCCCGGACCAGGCCTACGAGGATCTCGGCATCGAGCCCGCGGAGTTCGAGGACGCGACCCCGATGCTGGGCACGGGTTGCCGGCGCTGCTCGGATACCGGCTTCCGCGGTCGGGTGGCGCTCTACGAGGTCATGGACGTGGGCGACGAGCTCAAGGAGTGTATCCTGCAGGGATACTCGGCGATGGAGCTCAAGCGCGAGGCCATGAACCTGGGCATGCAGACCCTCCGCGCGAGTGGCGTGAAGAAGCTCAAGGAAGGTGTGACCACGGTCTCCGAGGTGCTCCGCGTGACGCGCGTCGATACCTGACGTCTCCGCGGCGCGGCTCTGATCACGAGAGGTGCCGCCGCCGTCGATCCCCTCCCCCCCGTCCCCGACCCGAGAGGCCACTGTGAGCAATGGACCAACGACGAGGGGTGGGGGCCGCGTGCAGGGGGTGACCTTGGCGGGGCAGGGCGAGGGTCCTGGTACCCGCGGAGGACCAGGGCAGGGCGGGGTGGACATCCACCGCCTCTTGCAGACGATGGTGGAGAAGGGCGCGAGCGACCTGCACCTGACCGTGAGCTCCCCGCCGGCCCTCCGCATCAATGGCGCGCTCTATCCCCTCCGGACCGCGCCGCTCGAGGGACCGCAGATCGAGAGGATCTGCTACAGCGTGCTCAACGAGCGCCAGAAGAAGCAGTTCGAGGAGACCAACGAGGTGGACCTCAGCTTCCGTTGGAAGGGAGGCAGCCGCTTCCGAGCCAACTTCTTCCGGCAGAAGGGCTATGTGGCGGGCGCGCTCCGCATGATCCCCCACGAGACCCTGCCCTTGATGACCCTGGGGTTGCCGAAGACCGTCGAGACCATCATCGACAAGCCCAACGGCCTGATCCTCGTCACGGGCCCGACGGGCAGCGGCAAGTCGACGACGCTCGCGAGCATCATCGACGCGATCAACAACAAGCATCGCCACCACATCATCACGATCGAGGACCCGATCGAGTTCGTCCACACCCACAAGAAGTCGATCATCAACCAGCGCGAGGTCGGCACGGACACGGCCACCTTCAACGCCGCCCTGCGATACGTGCTGCGTCAGGATCCGGACGTCGTCCTCATCGGCGAGATCCGAGACCTCGAGACGATGGAGGCGACGCTCCGAATCGCGGAGACCGGGCACCTCGCTTTCGCCACGCTGCATACGAACAGCGCCATCCAGACGATCGGCCGTATCCTGGACTTCTTCCCCTCCGAGCAGCAGGACTCGGTGCAGTCGCAGCTCAGCCATGTCCTCGAGGGGGTCCTGAGCCAGCAGCTCCTGGCCAGGTCGGACGGCCGCGGCCGTGTCCTCGCCGTCGAGCTGCTCGTCCCCAATGCCGCGGTCCGCAACCTCATCCGCGAGGGCAAGACCCACCAGATCTACTCCCAGATGCAGATGGGGCAGGGCAAGCACGGCATGCAGACCTTCAACCAGTCGCTGCTCCAGCACGTGGCCACGGGCGCGATCAGCGCGGAGCTGGCGCTCCAGAAGTCCCAGAAGCCCGACGAGCTCGCCGACGACATCGCCCAGTGGAGGACCGACCGCGCGGCGGGCCGCCAGCACGGGGCCCTCGAGGCCTCGCGCAAGAGACAGATCAAGGGGTAGGCCCAGGCCGCCGATGGAGCCGGGCGCGAAGCCAGCCGGGCTCCAGGTGATCGACGTGGAGGCCCCACAATTTGTTTTGATCGAGGCCTCGGCTACCCTGGGCGTGCGCTCGGAGGTGCTATGGCGCTCTATGACTGGGAAGGCAAGGACCGTGCTGGAGAGATCAAGCGCGGTACGCTCGACGCTCCCGGCGAGATGGAGGTCGAGAAGCAGCTCCAGGCGATGGGCGTCACGCCCACGAAGATCAAGAAGAAGGGTGGCGGCGCCATCATCATCCCCGGCATCACCAAGGTGCCGGTCAAGAGCAAGGTGGTCTTCACCCGCCAGCTCGCCACCATGATCGACGCGGGCCTGCCGCTCGTGCAGTGCCTGGAGATCCTCGGCACCCAGGAGCCGAACCCGCTCTTCCAGAAGATCATCCTCGCCGTGAAGGGCTCGGTCGAGGGGGGCACCACCTTCGCCGACGCCCTGTCGAAGCATCCCAAGACCTTCGACAACCTCTTCGTGAACCTCATCGCCGCCGGTGAGATGGGCGGCATCCTCGACACCATCCTCAACCGACTCGCCGCCTACATGGAGAAGGCGATGAAGTTGAAGGCGAAGGTGAAGAGCGCCATGAAGTATCCGGTGACGGTGCTCATGGTCTCCCTCGGCATCACCTTCTTCCTGCTCACGAAGGTGATCCCGACCTTCGCCGAGATGTTCGGCTCGATGGGCAAGGAGCTGCCCAAGCTGACCGAGGTGGTGGTGAGCTTGTCGGACGCGGCGATCGAGAACACGCCGGCGATCATCACGACGTTCATCGTCATCGTGATCGGCTTCAAGGTGGCGCTGCGCTTCGAGAAGCCGCGCTACTACTTCGACGTCTTCCTCCTCCACCTGCCGGTCTTCGGCGGCCTGATCCGCAAGGCGGCCGTGGCGAAGTTCACCCGTACCCTCGGCACGCTGATCTCGTCGGGCGTGCCGATCCTCGACGGTCTCGAGATCGTGGCCAAGACCTCCGGCAACGCGGTCGTCGAGAAGGGCATCATGTACACCCGAGAGAAGATCTCGGAGGGCAAGTCCATCGCCGCGCCCCTGATGGAGATGAGCGTCTTCCCCAAGATGGTGGTCCAGATGATCGCCGTCGGTGAGTCCACCGGCGCGATGGACATCATGTTGACCAAGATCGCAGACTTCTACGACGACGAGGTCGATACGGCCGTCGACGGCATCACCTCCCTCATCGAGCCCATCATCATGGTGGTGCTCGGTGGCATCATCGGCGTCGTCCTCCTTGCTATGTACATGCCCATCTTCAGCATGGCCGACAACTTCGGTTGATCTCGGCTCTCGGAGGCGCCCCGCCACAGCGCTCGTCGTGACGAAGTGGGCTCGGGTTCGGGCTCGACGGGACTAGGGACACCCCCTAGGCTGGGGCAGTCCGTGGCACCTCCCGCCCCACCCCCCGTCGTCGTAGCGGTCCGGACCTCGGACCTGCAGCGCAAGCTCCGGGGGCTGCTCGCCTTTCGTGTGGTGGTGGTCACGGCGCTCCTCGCGGCGACCGCGCTCATCGGGGGGCAGGAGGAGGACCCGGCCACCCCAGATGGGCTGATCTACGGGCTCGGCGCCGTGGTCTACGGCCTGTCTATCGCCTACGCGATCCTCCTGAGGCTCGCCCGGACGGAGTCGGCGCTCATCCGGCTCGCCTACATGGAGCTCACCGGGGACGCCCTCTTCGCCGCCTGTCTGGTGCTCATCACGGGCGGCACCGCCAGCGTGTTCACGTTCTTCTTCAGCCTCTGGATCGTCATCAGCGCGATCCTGCTCTATCGACCCGGCGCCCTCTTCGTCGCCAGCGTCAGCGCCGCGATGTTGGTCTTCATCGGCCTCGTCGAGATGGGCGTGCTCGCGTACGGGAGCTGGTTCGACGAGGCGATGCGCCAGGGGATCGGGCCCTTCGAGCCCCTCGACGATGCGCAGGGGCAGGCGGCTGCCTACGGGGCCGTGGCTTACAACGTCATCGTCAACGTCGTCGCGTTCTACCTGATCGCCTTTCTCTCGAGCTACCTGGCCGACCAGCTCCGCCGCACCGACCTCAAGCTCCAGGAGCATCAGCTCAGCCTCGACGACCTCCGCGCCCTCCACGAGAACATCGTTGGCTCGATCCAGTCCGGCCTGATGACCGTCAACCGCAGCCGGCAGGTCACGTACGTCAACGCCGTCGCCGAGCGCATCACCGGCTACGGCTCCCGCGACCTCCTCTATCGCGACATCACGGCGTACTTCTCGGACCTCCGGGCGATCTTCCACAACGAGGACAAGCTGATGAGCTGCCACGACGAGGTCACCTGTCAGGTGATCAGCGGCAAGCTCGCTTATATCAAGTGGACCATCACCCCTCTTTGCGATGCGCGCGGTGCTCGCATTGGCCACATCCTCGCTTTCGAAGACGTCACGCGCGTCCGCCACATGGAGACCGAGATGAAGCGGGCCGAGCGGCTCGCGACCCTGGGCAAGCTGGCCGCCGCCATCGCCCACGAGATCCGGAACCCCCTGGCCTCGATCTCGGGCTCCATCCAGCTCCTCATGGGCTCGATCCAGCTCGAAGACGACGAGCGCCGGCTCATGGACATCGTCAGCCGGGAGACCGACGCGCTCAACCAGTGGATCACCGACTTCCTGACCTATGCGCGTCCCCGCCTCGGCCAGCGCACCCGGGTCGACCTCCGAGAGCTGGTGGACGACTCCCTGTCCGTCTTGAAGCACGGGGAGATCTCGGCGAGCATCGAGATCGAGCAAGCGCTTCCCGCCGAGGCCGCTGTCCTGGCAGACCCCACGTACTTGAAGCAGGTGGTGTGGAACATCTTGAACAACGCGATCCAGGCCATGCCACGCGGAGGTACCCTGAGCGTGGCCATCGAGGCCCACGACGATGATCGCGGCGAGCTCTGGCGCCTGAGCATCTCCGATACCGGGGTCGGCATCGCGCCGGAGGCCCTCGATC
>CAZEHU010000226.1:0-5722 GCA_964511605.1 uncultured Myxococcales bacterium | reverse complement strand
ACCGCGGGGAAGCGGCGGTAGCGGGCGAGCGCGATGCCCGCGCCGAGGCCGGCGAGGCCGCCGAGCGACGAGCCCATCGCCAGCTCCTTGCCGCCCTCCTCGCCGAACGCGAGGGGGATGGTGGTGCCGAGGGCCGCCCCCCAGAGGGCGGCGCTCCAGGCGGTGAGCACCTGCCCGCGTGTCGCCTCGATGGAGCGGGCGCTCAGGGCCCCGGCCACGCCGGCGAAGGCGCCCGAGGCCCAGATGAACGTGCCTCGCACCGCGCCCGTGGGCTCGTCGAGCAGCGCCGCCTGAGCGATGGCCCCGAGGATCGTGCCCACGTAGAGCCCCTCGACCAGCGCATCGGAGGTAGCGGCGTCCATGCCGGCCTCGTCGAGAGCCCAGGCCCCGAGGCCACCGGCGATCCCGGTGGTCAGCGCCAGCCCGGGCCAGTCCTCGAGGTCGCTGACCAACCCGAAGGCCCATGCCCCGGTCCAGAACCCGTACATCGAGGCGGTGGGGTAGAGCGCGAGGCGCGACATCATGTCGCCGCCATACCCATCGCCGGACCATGTGGGCTCGCCGTGGGGCCGGAGCAGGGAGCGTCCCCGCGCCCGCTCCCGGTCGGGCGGGGAGCGGAGGGCGCCCGCGTGGATCGGCACGACCGGGATCTCTCCCTGTTCGCGCGGCGCTGGCCCGCGTGGAGGCAGGCGCCGGGCAGGCTGCGGTGGGGGCTCGCTGACCGCCTCCCCGCGCTCCTCGATCGACTGCGCCCGGCGCTCCTGGAAGAGGACCATGTCCTGGATCCAGTGATCGGGCGGCATCATCTGGCGCACGCTCTCCAGGTGGACGCGGGCCTCCTCTACGTCTCCCTGGTCGAGGGCCTCGTCCGCCTGGCGCATCAGCTCGCGCACCACGAGCGGGGGCTCGTCGTCGAGCGCTCGGGCATAGGCCGGACCGACCACGAGCGCCGGGCCGAGCACCAGCCCCACCAGGATGAGGCGAGGGGCGAAGCGCCCCGGTCTCACAGGGAGCAGAGGTCGATCCGGTATGCGCCGTTGGCCTCTGGATCCTTGCGCACCGTGCAGGGGGTGGGCATCTCGCTCTTCTCGTTCTGCAGGAAGACCTTCACCACGTCGTGGTGGTGCTCCTCCTGGAAGCACTGCCGGTACACGGGGATCGTATCGTCCTCGAGGTACAGCGGGAGCTTGCGCCGGAAGGTCTGGAAGTTGAGCTGGCGCCAGTTCTTCTCGGAGGCCTGGCTGATGAGCTGGCGGCTGTGGAGCAGGTCGCGGAAGCGCAGCCAGCCTGCGGCCTCGTCCTTTTCCATGGCGGCCTTGATCGCCTCGAGTACGACCCCCTCGGGCGAGTCGAGATCCGCCGCGTCGACAGTGGTCGTCATGCTGCAGCCGAGCCACTTGTCGACGCGATTGCAGCCCCCGAGGGCGAGGCTCGCGAGGAGGAGCAGGAGGGCGAGGCTCAGGGAGAGGCGGAGGGAGGCGGGCATCGGGTGCTCCTCAGGGATGGTAGCGGGCGAGGGCGTCGCGCAGGGTCGCGATGTCCTCCTCGGAGGTCAGCTCCGTAGCACAGACCAGGAGCTCCCGGGTGCGCTCGGGCTCCCAGCGGCTCAGCGGGAGGCCGGGCGCGATGCCCTCGGCGGCCAGCTCCTCCGAGATTCGCTCGGCGTCTCGAGGGGTGCGGAGGACGAACTCGTGGAAGGTGGGTCCGGGATGCGCGAGCTCGTAGCCCGGCAGGGCGCTCAGGGCCCGGCGCGTGGCCTCGGCCCGCAGGTGGCAGGCGCGGGCCACCTCTCCGAGCCCCTCGGGGCCGAGGAGGGCCATGAAGATCGTGGCCGCCGTCGCCATCAGCCCCTCGTTGGTGCAGATATTCGACGTGGCGCGCTCCCGCCGGATGTGCTGCTCGCGCGTGGACATGGTGAGCACGAAGCCCCGCTGTCCGCGGCTGTCGAGGGTCTGCCCTGCGAGGCGGCCGGGCATCTTGCGCACCAGCTTGGAGGTGCACGCGAAGAGGCCCAGGTGGGGGCCGCCCATCGAGGGGGGCACACCGAGGCTCTGCCCCTCGCCGACCACGATGTCGGCCCCGAGGGCTCCCGGCGGGGTGAGCAGCCCGAAGGCCATGGCCTCCTGGAAGCAGACCACCGAGAGGGCGCCGGCGCGGTGGGCCAGCTCCGAGGCCCGCGCCACGTCGTCGAGGGTGCCGTAGAAGGTCGGGTAGCCGACCGCGAGGCACGCGATGTCCTTGCCCGCGTCCGCGACGATGGCCTCGGCGCGGTCGAGGTCGACCGTGCCATCGTCCCGGACCGGCAGGATCTCGATGTCGAGGGCCCCGGAGCGAGCGTAGACCTCGCAGACCTCGCGATACTCCGGGTGTAGGGTCCCCGCGACGAGGCAGCGTCGCTTGCGCTTGACCCGGGCCGCCATGAGGAGCGCCTCGGCCAGGGCCGTCGAGCCGTCGTACATCGAGGCGTTGACCACCTCCATGTCGAGGAGCTCGGCCACCATGGACTGGAACTCGAAGACGATCTGCAGGGTGCCCTGGGCGACCTCGGGCTGATACGGGGTGTAGGCGGTGTAGAGCTCTCCGCGGAGGAGGAGCTGGTCGGCCGCCACGGGCCGCAGGTGTTGGTAGACGCCGCCGCCCAGGAAGCTCACCGCAGCCGAGGACGCGACGTTGCGAGCGGCGACACCGGTCGCGAGGTCCATGAGGTCCGGTTCGCTCATGGCCGAGGGCACAGCGAGGGGGCGTCCGAGCTTCAGCGCGTCCGGGATCGCGGAGAAGAGCTCGGCGAGGTCCTTCGCGCCGATGGCGGCGAGCATCTCGCCGACCTCCTCGGGGGTGTGGGGGATGTAGCGCATCGGCCGACCCGAGCTACTCCTCGTCCTCTTCGGAGCAGAACGCATCGTAGGCCGCGGCGTCCATCAGGGCCTCGAGCTCCTGGGGATCGGACATGCGGATCCGGCAGAGCCAGCCCTCGCCCCAGGCATCGTCGTTGACGAGCTCGGGGGTGTCCTCGAGCTCCTCGTTGACCGACAGGATCTCCCCGGCCACCGGGGAGAAGACGTCGGAGACCGACTTCGGGCTCTCCACGGCGCCGATCGCGCCGTCCTTGTCGACCTCGTCGCCGACCTCGGGGAGCTCCACCATGACGATGTCGCCCATCTTGGACTGAGCGTAGTCGGTGATGCCGATGGCCACGACGGCGTCGTCGTCGTCGTCGACGCGCACCCACTCGTGCTCACGGGCGTAGCTGCGGTCGATGGGGGTCTCGCTCACGAGGGGCCTCCAGGGGTGTAGAAGGGGGTGGGGACGACGACGGCGCGGCGTACGCGGCCACGGCAGTCGACGTGCAGGGGAGTGTCGGGGGCTATGAGATCGGCCCGCACGTAGCCGAGGCCGATCGAGCGTCCAGTGGAGGGGGAGCGGGTGCCGCTGGTCACCTCACCCACGGGCTCCCCCTCGTACAGGATCGGGTAGCCGTGACGCGGGATGCCCTTGTCGACGACCTCGAGTCCTACGAGGCGGCGCGGCACCCCGGCCTCCTTCTGGGCCAGCACGGCCGAGCGTCCGACCCAGTCGCCGCCTCGCTTCAAGCGGGTGACCCAGGCGAGGCCCGCCTCCAGGGGGGTGACCTGGCGGCTGATGTCGTTGCCATACAGACAGTAGGCCATCTCCAGGCGGAGGGTGTCCCGGGCGCCGAGGCCGACGGGTCCTACGTCGAGGTCCGCTCCAGCGGCCTCGAGAGCGAGCCACAGCTCGGCGGCGGCCTCGGCCGGGACGTAGATCTCACCGCCGCGCTCTCCGGTGTAGCCGGTGGTGGCGACGAGGCAGCCCGCGCCATGCCAGTCCACACGCCGGACCCGGAAGGGCCTCATGGTGCCCACCGCCGCGCCGAGGACGCGCCCGAGCAGCTCCGGGGCGCGGGGGCCCTGGACGGCGATCTGCCCCCAGGCGTCGCTCTCGTCGACGATCTCGACGCCCGCGGGATCCGTATGCTCTCGCATGTGGGCGACGTCGGTGGCCCGGTTCGAGGCGTTGACGCAGATCAGGACCTCGTCGGAGGCGAGCCGGTAGCAGATCAGGTCGTCCACGATGGTGCCGTCGGGCGCGCACATCGCCGAGTACTGCGCCCGACCGGTCCCGATGCGGTCGAGGTCGTTGGTGATGAGGTGGTTGACCGCCTCGATGGCCCGCGGGCCGCGGAAGAAGACCTCGCCCATATGGCTGACGTCGAAGAGGCCGACGGCGGCGCGCACGCGGCGGTGCTCGGCGAGGATGCCCTCCGGGTAGCGGACGGGCATCTCGAAGCCCGCGAAGGAGGTCATGGTGGCGCCGCGCCCCAGGTGCAGCTCGAGGAGCGGTGTGGTCGCGGGGCTCATGCGGCTTCAGGCCTCCCGGGGCTCGGCGGGCGGTGGACGATCCGCCAAAGGAGCGCGGAGATCAACCGCCATGAGGGGCGCCCCTGCCGGGCTCGGCCGCCCCTCATGCGGCGCCGCTCTCTCGGGCACCCGGGCGAGCGACGATGGTGCGTACGTGCATGGGATCGTCGGTGAGGCCGGCGGCCCGCTCCGCGAGCAGGCAGGTATTCTCAAGGAGCATCGCGATGGTCATGGGGCCGACGCCGCCTGGCACCGGCGTGAGGAGCCGTGCCCGCTCCCGGACCTCCTCGAACTCCACATCCCCCTTGAGCGTGCCATCCTCCATGCGGCTGATGCCCACGTCGATGACCACGGCGCCGGGGCGGACCCAGTGGCCGCGGACGAGGCCCGGGTGACCGACCGCGACGACGAGCACATCGGCGAGGCGGGTATGGTTGAACGTATCGTCCGTATGGCGGTGGCAGACCGTGACCGTGGCGTCCGCAGCGAGGAGGAGCGACGCCATGGGGCGGCCCACCACTCGGCTCCGCCCCAAGACGACCGCGTGGCAGCCCCTGAGCGGGACGTCGTACTCCTCGAGGAGGCGCATGACGCCCTTCGGGGTGCAGGGAGCCAGCACCGGGCGGCCCGTGGCGATCTTGCCCATGTTGACCAGGTGGAAGCCGTCCACGTCCTTGTCGGGATCGATCGAGTGGATGATCTGGCTCGTGCCCAGGTGTCGCGGCATCGGGAGCTGCACCAGGATGCCGTGTACCTCGGGATCGTGATTGAGCCGATCGACGAGGCTGAGCACCTCCACCTGCTGGATATCGGCCCGCAGGCGATGCACCCGCGAGCGGATGCCCACCTTTGTCGCGAAGCGCTCCTTGCGACGGACGTAGATCTTGCTCGGCTCGTGGTCGCCGACCACCACCACGTCGAGGGTCGGCAGCACGCCGTGGCGGCCGAGGTTCTCGACCCGCTCGCGCACCTCTCGGCGGACCTTCCTGGCCACCGCCTTGCCGTCGATGAGCTTCGCCATGCGCCCTCCCGGCGGCACAGGGATCGGATCCACCCGCGCCGGGGGGCGCCCTAGCATGGGGCGGGCCCCGGAGGGAAGGTGGTGGTGCCTCCCGCAGCGGGGCTCAGTGGAGGGTGGTGGGCTCCGGATCGCGATCGACCAGCGACTCCGGGCTCCCGGCAGCCTCGGCGCTGGCCTCCGCGCCGGCCCACAGGACCTCATCGGCGCGCTCCTCGTCGCGGCCAAGGGCCTCGAGCTGGTGGCGACGCTCCCGGTACTTGATCATCGCGCCCCAGAGCACGAGCAGGCTCATCAGGCTCCAGAGGGCGTTGGGATCGGCGATGAG
>CAZEHU010000225.1:0-5745 GCA_964511605.1 uncultured Myxococcales bacterium | reverse complement strand
CTCGGGAGATGCGGCTGGCCTCGGAGCGGGTGAGCTTCGTCAACCAGGTCTCCCATGAGCTGAAGACGCCCCTGACCAATGTGCGCCTGTACGCCGAGCTCCTCGAGGATGCGATCGGCGAGGGAGATCCCGAGCGCGCCCACCGCCACCTGGGGGTCCTGGTCTCGGAGAGCCAGCGCTTGAGCCGCCTCATCGATAACGTGCTGACCTTCGGGCGGCAGCAGCGCGGCGCGGCGCGGGTGCGCCCGGCCCTCGCGGATGTGGAGGACGTGCTCGCGCGGGCCGTCGAGGCGTGCGAGCCCTCCCTGCGGGCCCGGGGTGTCGAGGTCGAGCGCGTGGCCGGAGCCCCCGGGCCGGCCCTCGTGGACGCCGACGCCCTGGGCCAGATCGTCGGGAACCTGCTGAGCAACGTCGAGAAGTACGCCGCGGCGGGGGGCTGTGTCCGCGTCTCCAGCGAGCGCGCCGGCGATGCGCTCCGGGTCGAGGTCCGCGATCGTGGGCCGGGCATCCCTCGCACCCTCGTCGACCGAGTCTTCGAGCCCTTCGTCCGCGCCAGCGACAAGCTCACCGAGGGGGTCAGCGGCACGGGCCTGGGGCTGGACATCGCAAGGCAGCTCGCACGGCTGCACGGCGGCGACCTCCGCTTGATGCCCGCCGAGGCCGGCGCCCCTGGGGCGGTCTTCGAGCTCACCCTGCACGCGCCCCCTGCCCCCGACGACCGAGAAGACGATGGAGGTCGACCATGAAGCTGCTCCTGGCCGAGGACGACGCCCACATCCGCGAGGGCCTCGTAGAGGTACTCTCCGCCGAGGGCTACCACGTCATCGAGGCCCGCGACGGGCGAGAGGCCCTGGAGCGCTTCGAGGCCGAGAGCCCTGATCTCGCGCTCCTCGACATCATGATGCCCGGCATCGACGGATATGAGGTCTGCCGCGAGCTGCTGCGCCGCCGCCCGGAGCTGCCGATCCTCTTCGTCAGCGCCCGATCCGAGGAGATCGACCACGTGCTGGGGCTCGAGCTGGGCGCCGACGACTTCATCACCAAGCCCTTCGGGGTCAGGGAGGTCATCGCCCGCATCCGCGCCGTGACCCGGCGGACCATCGCCCGCACTCCGAGGCCGGCGGACGGCTGGGACGACGATCGCGCCCCCTTCGTGCTCGGCGACCTCGAGGTGCGGCCGGCCGAGCTGCGCGCCTACCGCTCGGAGGCGAGCATCGACCTCAGCCTCCGGGACCTGGCGATCCTGCGCCTCCTCCACCGCGAGCGGGGCAACGTGGTCCGCCGGGATCAGTTCTTCGACGAGTGCTGGGGCTACGAGCACATGCCCCGGAGCCGGACCCTCGATCAGCACATCTCCAAGCTGCGCCGGCGCATCGAGCTGGATCCGGCGGAGCCCCTGCTCATCCGCACGGTCCACGGGGTCGGCTATCGCTACGAGTAGGCAGGCTCGAGCTCAAAGATCAGCCCAGGCCTCCACGTGGACCTCTACGGTCTCGGGCCCCTGCACCAGGAGAACGTGGTTGGCGATCTCCGAGCCATCGGCGGCCTTCTCCACCGTCGCCCACGAGCCACGGGTCACCTTGAATTCCACGATGGATCCCACCGGGAACGAGAGGGTCGTGGTGTGAGGGAGCGTGGCTGCCAACGGGCTGTCGAGGGGCGCCCCGGCGGGATCCCACACGCCCCCCGAGGGGTTCAGCTCCGCGGCGCCGCCCGCCACGTAGAGGGTGTCCCCCTCCGGCGTATCCTCGGGAGCGAAGACCTCGAAGCTGACGGCCGCCTCTCCCTCGTCGACCACCTCCAGCGTGCCCTCGGCGCTCGCGGCTCCCCACGTCGCTTGCAGGCTGCCCTCTCCGGCGGCGACACCGACCACCCAACCCTCGTCTTCCACGTCCAGGATGGTGGGCGTCTCGGTCGCCCAGAGGGCGGGCACGCTCAAGGTCAGCGGCTCGATCCATCGGGCCTGGGCGTGGAGGGAGGTGCTTTGGGCCGGCACCAGGACGGGGTTGGCGGCCGCGACCTCGAGGGAGAGCGGCGCCTCGATGCCCAGGTCCTGGTCGGTCTGCAGCCACGCGAGGATCGCGGGCAGGCGTGCAGCCCAGGCCGCCTCGTTGTGCTCGCCACCGATCACCTCGAGCACGCCCACCCGATCCCCGAAGGCGAGGCCCTGCGCCAGGAGCGCATCTCGGATCGCGCGCACCTCCACCACGCGGCCCGGGCTCTCGGCGGTGCCGAGGTCCATCCAGAGGCGCGCGGGCCAGGAGCCCTCCCAGGAGGAGGCCGCCACGACCATCGCCCCATCCTCCCACCAGAACGAAGGTGAGACCGCTCCGATCCCACGGAAAGCGTCTGGGTGCCTCATGTGGACGTGCACGCTCACGAGTCCTCCGAGCGAGGAGCCCAGCAGCGTCCGCCCGGCCGCCTCGCAGCGGGTCGGCAGGTGATCGTCGACCCACGGGAGGATCGTCTCGACGACGAGATCGGCGTACAGGTCCGCCTTGCCGCCATCCGGATGCTCGGGGTCCAGGTCCGGGGTGTAGTCGTCGATGCGCTCGACGGTATTGTCGATGCCCAGGACGATCGGCGCCTCGATGAGGTCCGCGACGACCAGCGCGTCGACCGTCTCGTCCACCTGCCACTCGACCCCGAAGGCCGCCTCGAAGGGCTCGAAGAGGTTCTGGCCGTCGTGCATCACGATGATCGGGTAGCGGGTCTCGCCGCTCGGATCGAAGCCGAGGGGGAGCAAGGCGCGCACCCGGCGGGGTAGGAGCCCGGGATGCTCGAAGTTGCCCAGATCACGCAGCCGTCCCTCCCCCTCGATGCCGAGCGGGGCGGGGCAGGCGACGGGGGCAGCGCTGTCCTCGGAAGGAGCGTCGGGCTGCGTCACCATCCCGTCCGGCTCGGCGAGCGGGGTGTCGCCGGCGGGCTCCGGCTCGATCGTGTCGAGCCGGGGCTCCGGCGCGGCATCCGGTTCTTCGGAGGGCGATGGCGCGGCATCGCCTCCCTCATCGCCGCCGGCGGGCGCAGCGGCATCCGGAGCCCCCTCCGGCTGGACGACGGGCTCGACATCCGGCGGAGAGCCCTCCGCGCTCGTGCCGCTACCATCCGGGCCGTCGACGGTCGAGCTGTCCGCAGCGCAGGCCGCGACCAGTAGCACAGCGAGCAGGGCCAGCGCGCGCGTTGGGGGTCTCCTCAAGGGGTCTCTGGGGCGGCCGGAGCGACGGCCGGCAGGGCCGGCGCCGTGCCTGCCAGCACCTTGTCCAGGCCGGCCTCCTCGAACACCAGCGGCTGCCAGTGCTTCGAGTCGGGATCGGCCTCGACGCCCACGTGGAGGGTCAGACCCTCGGGGTCGCCCATGCAGACGTGGGCCTGGGCCTGGTCTCCCTCCGAGAGCTCGGCGCCGAGCGGCAGCTTCACCACGATCGTGACGGCCGCGCCGTCGAGCGTGACCGCGCCTCCGCCCCCCTCACACGAGCTACCGGGGAGGATGGCGCCGCAGGCGTCCGCGTCGCTGCCGGCGGGACGGCAGACCTCCACGGCGCCCGGCCAGAGCGTCGCTCCGTCGATGAGCGCCGAGATGCCGGAGAGGACGGCGAGGCCCGCGTCTTGGTCCCGCCGGAGCTCGAGGAAGCTCCAGGGCAGGGACTCGCCGGCCTCGGGCTCGGGCTCCGGCTCGCTGCCGCCGCCGCCGTCGGAGCAAGCAGGGAGGACAAGGAGGAGAGGGAGGAAGAGGGAGGCGACCGATGAGATGCTCTTCACGGAGGCGCATTGTCCACGCCGTCTGGAGCCCGGGCAAGGGGCTCGGGGCCCAGGCGTTGGCCCGGACCCGTGGCGACGAGGTATAGCCCTCCCAGGAGGCCGCGCCATGCTCGCCCAGCTCGCACTCGTATCGCTCCTCTTGGCTCCCGTGCCCACCGCGGAGGCCGCGGTCGGTCCGACGGTCGCGGTGCTCTACTTCGACTACGGTGGCGAGACCGCCGGTATGGGGGTCCTCAAGAAAGGCCTCGCCCAGATGTTGATCAGCGACCTCAGCGAGGTCTCGGGCATCCGCCTCGTGGAGCGCACCCGGCTCGAGGCCATCCTCGCCGAGCAGGATCTCGCTCGTAAGAAGACCATCGATGCGAAGACGGCGGCCCGGCTCGGCAAGCTGCTCGGCGCGCACTTCCTCGTCCTCGGCTCCTACTTCGATCTGATGGGCACCCTCCGTGTGGATGCCCGCATGGTCCACGTGCAGACCGGGCGGGTCGTCAAGAGCGTCGGTGCGGAGGGGAAGGACGCCGACTTCATCGCCATCGAGGCCAAGGTGGGCGACGCGCTCTCCGAGGCCATCGACGCCGAGCTCCGCTCACCCGCCATCGCGCCGACCGCGCCGCCGCCGAGGAAGCCGAAGGAGCGCGCCCGCAAGCGGCCCAAGAAGCTGACCCGCGCCACCGCCGTGCGCTACTCGGCGGCCCTCGATCTCGCGGACAAAGGCAACAAGGTGGAGGCCCGCAAGACCATGAAGGATGTGGTGGACACGGCGCCGGACTTCCAGCTCGCGGCGGCCGACCTGTTGGTGATGATGCAGTAGCCGGGCGCTCGCGTCCCCTCGCAGTCCGCGTCTACGGCGCCTCTTTGAGCTTCTCGAGCAGGCTTCGCGGCCTGGGGTCGTCGGGGGCGCGACGCGTGGCCTCCTCGAGCGCAGCTACCGCTCCCCCCCGATCCCCCGCGGTCAGGCGGGCCTGCCCGAGCGCGAGGTGGATGTTCGGGTGATCGGGGGCCTGCCGCGCGATCCCCTCGAAGGCCGAGAGCGCCGCCCTCGTATCGGAGGCCGCGAGGGCCACGAGGCCGAGGTTGAAGCGGGGCGCGAGGTACTCCGGGGCGAGCCGGGAGGCCTCCTCATAGGCCCGACGGGCCTCGGGGAGTCGAGCGACCTGCTGGTGGGCATTGCCGAGCAGGTTGTGGGCGAGGGCCCAAGAGGGACAAGCCTCGACCGCGGCCGCCGCCGGCGCGGCCACATCCCCCTCGCCCGCGAAGAGGCGCGCCCGAGCGAGCAGGGCCTGGCGCTCCGCCCCGTCGAAGCCGGCGCTCGTGAGGAGCCGGGCGGCCTGGTGGTCCTGGGCGCGTGCGCCGCCCGGACGACCCGCCTGCAGCAAGGTGGCGGCGGTCGTCAGGGAGCCCAGGGCGGCGACGTCGCGGGCACGGCAGGCCTCCGGCGCTGGAGGATCACCGTCGACGGAGATGAGGGCATCGAGCGCCGCGCGGACGGCAGAAGGTTCGGGCTGCGGGGGCTCCGGAGGCTGCGTGGGCGCGGCGGGCGGCCTCGCTGAGGCCGGCTGCGCTTCGGCCGCCTCACTGCCGGCGGCTGGAGTCTGGGCGGCCGAGGGGGCAGGCTCCTCCTCGCTCTCCGGCGGCTGGCCCAGGCTCGTGAAGGCGATGATGGCCAGCACGAGCATGACGAGGCCGACCGGCAGTCCCCAGGACATCCTCCGGCCTGCGGGGACGTCCAGCGCCACCTTGGGGGAGGTAGGCACGAAGTCTGGACGGGAGGCCACGTCGAGCCCCGGCTCGCTGAGCGGATCGGACTCGATGGGCCGAGGGGTCGGGGCGGCGCCCTCGGAGGGCTCGGCGACCTGGGCCCAGCGCTCGGTGGCCTCGAAGCCACTGGGGTTGGCGCCCGTAGGCTGCTCAGGCGAGGCCTCGGCCGGACCCTCGAGGCAGCCGTCGAGCCGCTCGACGAGGGCGGTGGCGCTGGACGGGCGCGCC
>CAZEHU010000224.1:0-5753 GCA_964511605.1 uncultured Myxococcales bacterium | reverse complement strand
GGCGGCACAGCGGGCCAGGGGGGCACGCCGGGCGGCGGCTCCTTCGGCATCTTCGTCCACGACTGCTCCTCGCCTCCGATCATCCAGGCCAACATCATCCATCGCGGCTTCGGGGGTGACGGCGGCGACGGCGGCGTAGCCGGCGGCGGCGGGGTCGGCGGCGATGGCGCCCCGGGAGGGGTCGAGTGCACCGCCAACGCCTGCTTCTGCACCGGCGTCGGCGCGAAGGGAGGTCAGGGCGGCGACGGAGGCCACGGAGGCGGCGGCGGCGGCGCTTGTGGTGGCGTCAGCTTCGGCGTCTACGGCGACAGCTACGGCCCAGGAGCGCCGAACTGGGACCTGGCCAACGACTACCCCCCCTCGGGCTCCTCGGGAGATGGCGGCGATGGGGGACCCTCCATCGGGTTCAGCGGATCCCACGGCAAGGATGGGGACGAGGGGGACGCCTGGTTCTAGGGGCCCACCAGCCGCGGCACCGTCAACCAGAAGCGGAAGATCTCACCGAGCAGGCTCTGGAGCTCGCGCAAGCCCTCGGGTCGGGTCACCAGGCAGTTGGCCCCGGCGCTGTAGGCGCGGGCGACGTCCACCTCGTCCCTGGAGCCGGACAGTAGGAGGACGGGGATGTGGCTCGCCCCCTCGAGGCTGCGCAGGGCCTCGAGGGTCTCAACGCCGTCCATACCGGGCATGCGGAGATCCATGAGGATCACGGTGGGCTTGGGCGCCGTCCGCCAGACGCCCTCGTTGCGTACGAACGCCAGGGCCTGGGCCCCGGACTCCACGGTGTGGACGAACGTGAAGAGCTCGAGGTTCGCGAGGGCCACACGGATCGACTCGAGGCCGTCGACCTCGTCCTCGACCACCAGCACGTGGACATCGCGCTCCACCCTCGTCGGTCCTCCGATTCAGCCCGTGCACATGCGCCCCTGCGGCGTGCCAGCGCTTCTACCACCCGCCAGGCACGATTGTCCCGTGCAGAGGGAGTCGCCCTGCCCTCCCTCGCCGCAAGGCAGTGTGCCAAGGAGGAGCCGCCGGAGCTCAGCGTCTCGGCGAACCCCGCAATGCCCACCTGTCCCGTCGAGGCTCCGCTTCGTTCAGCTCCTGGCCCCTGTGCCGGCACCAGGGATGGCGGCGATCGCCAGGCCTGCTCCTGCGGCTGATCAGGCGCGACCCGGGTAGGTATCGAGCGCTCGCTTCAGGCAGGTCATCGCGCGGCCGAGGGCGCCCTCCTCGAGGACGTAGGCGATGCGCACCTCGTCCCGGCCGAGGCCCGGTGTGGCGTAGAAGCCCGAGGCCGGCGCCACCATCAGGGTCTCGCCCTCGTGCTGGAAGTCGGTGAGCAGCCAGGAGGCGAAGCGCTCCGAGTCGTCGATGGGGAGCTTCGGGATCGTGTAGAAGGCGCCCTCGGGGCGGGTGACGTGCACCCCCTCCATGGCGCTGAGGGCCTCGAAGATCACGTCCCGGCGGCGGCGATAGACGTCGATGGTGGCGTCCACTGCCTCGAGGGGAAGATCGTGGGCGGGCGCCACGAGGGCCTGGTCGATGGTGGGGCCGCTGAGGCGGGCCTGAGCGAGCTTGAGCGCCGCGCCCATGACCGCCTCGTTCCGGCAGACCAGGGCGCCGAGGCGCGCGCCGCAGAGGCTGTAGCGCTTGGAGACGCTGTCGATGATGACGATGCGCTCGGAGGCCCCCTGGAGCTCGAGGGTCGTCCGGTAGTCGTCGGGCCGCGGATCGAAGACGAACTCGCGGTAGACCTCGTCGAGCAGCAGCCAGAGATCGTGACGCTCGGCGATGCGGAGCACCCGGTCGATCTCGTCGCGCGTATAGACCACGCCGGTGGGGTTCGACGGGTTGCAGAGCAGGATCGCGCCGGTGCGCTCACTCACCGCGGCCTCGATCGTGGCCTCGTCCGGCAGGTGGAAGCCCTCGGCGGCGTGGGTCGTGACGGGAGCGACTCGGACCCCGGCGAGCGCTGCGAAGGTGGTGTAGTTCGTATAGAAGGGCTCCGGGATGATCACCTCCTGTCCCGCGTCCATCAGGACGTGGAACGCGAAGGTGAGGGCCTCGCTGCCACCGAACGTGGCCATGATGGCCCCCGGGGGCAGGGGATGGCCGATCGCCTCGTAGTAGCGGTGGATCGCGGCGACGTAGGCCGGATCGCCCTCGGAGCGGGAGTAGGCGATGATCTCGGGATCGTAGCGCCGGATCGCCTCCCGCACGACACCCGGCGCCGGCACGTCCGGCTGGCCGATGTTGAGGTGGTGGACCCGCACACCGCGCGCCTTCGCCGCTACGGCGAGGGGTGTCAGCTTGCGGATCGGGGAGGCCTGGAGGCCCTGAGAGCGCTTGGAGATGTGGACGGTCATAGCGAGGAGCCTGCCCAAGCCGCCGCGCCCTGGCAACGGCCGAGAGCGAGCCCTATCCTTGGACGCGATGGGGGCCCCCGACCACAGGCTCGTCCTGGCGCTCGCGGCCCTCGGGCTCGCGCTCGGCGCCTGCGATAGCAAGGGAGCCGGCGCCGACAAGGGAGATCCCGCCGGCCCCGGCGGCCCCGAGGGCCCGATCTGCCCGGACTCCAAGATCCCCGTGGGCCCAGGTGGCGCCTGCGTCAGTGCGGGACCGCAGGGCTGCGCGGATCGTTTCCTCGATCCCCTCACGGGCCTCTGCGACGTGGCTACCTTTGGCTGCGGAGAGGCGGAGGTGGCCCACCTCGAGGAGGGCTGCGTGGCGGTCGGCGCGCCAGGCTGCGGAGCCACGGCTCGTCTCCCTGCCTCCGGGCTGTGCGAGGGGGCAGCGATCTGCTCCACCGTGGAGCGCGCCACGTCGGCGGGCGGCTGCGAGCCGGTGGGGGTCCCCTGCGACCCGGGGCACCTCGATCCTGCGACGGGCCACTGCATGCCGAGCTGTCCGGGGGGCGGCGTACCCGCTCCAGGCCTGGCCTGCGCGCCGCTCTCGTGCGGAGAGGGCGACTTCGGCGATCTGCCCGTGCTGCCGGACGCGATCCACGTGCTGGGGGAGGCAGCGGCCGGCGGCGACGGGAGCCGCGAGGCCCCTTTGGCCTCTCTCGGCGAGGCCCTCGCCCTCGTGGCTGCAGAGGGCACGATCTTGTTGGGGGCCGGGACGTGGCAGGAGCCGGTGACGCCGAGCGCCGGCCTGAGCCTGCGAGGACGCTGCCCGGAGCTGACCATCCTAGGTGGCGGGGTGTCCGTGGTCGGTCCCCTCGACGTATCGCTCGAGGGCCTCACGCTCTCCGCTCCCGGGGTCGCTCTCAGCGGCACGAAGGGGGCGCAGCTCGGGGTGAGCGGGATCGTGATCTCGGGGGCGGTCGCGGCCGGGATCCGGATCGACGGCGCCGGGACCAGCCTCGCGGCGACCGAGCTCCTCGTCGAGGACGTCGCCCCAAACGACGCGGGCGAGGCGGGCTTCGGCCTGCGGGCGGAGGGGGGCGCGCAGGCCACGCTGACCCACGCTGCGGTCGCCCGGGCCCACGAGGCCGCGGTGAGCGCGCGGGACACGGGCACCAAGGTCCTGCTGCACGATGTGGGCCTCTACGAGTCCCTGCCGCGAGGGGAGGAGGGGCTGGCGGGGCACGGCCTCCTCGTCGAGGGGGGCGCGTGGATCGACGGCCTCGATGTGCTGGTGCGGGACGCCTGGGACAGCGGGCTGGCGGTTCGTGGGAAGGGGAGCCGCCTCGATCTTCGTTATGGGACCGTGCACACGGTACAGCCCAGGGAGGGCGGCGGCCTGAGGGGGTGGGGGATCGAGGTCTCCGACGGTGCCCTCGCTCTGCTCGGCTCCGTCCTCGTAGAGGGAGCCCACGATGTGGCCGTTCGGGTCGACGGGCCCGGGAGCGCCCTGTTGGCCGCCGGCCTCCGCATCTCGGAGACCGCGCCGGCGCCGAAGACCCAGAAGGGAGGCTTCGGGCTCAGCATCACGGCCGGCGGAGCCGCCCAGGTCCAGGACGTCGAGGTGCTCGGCAGCCACGGGGTCGGGGTGCTGGTCGCCGGCGAGCAGACCACCCTCGTGGGACAGGGGGTCCGCATCGCTGATGTCGCGCCCCAAGCGGTCGACGAACACCGCGGGCGCGGCCTGCAGGTCCAGGCGGGAGCGCGGGTCGAGGGGGAGGGCTGGATCCTCGCGGGGACCCACGAGAGCGGCATCTCCGTCTCCAAGGGAGGAGCCAGCGTGGAGCTGTCCGGCTCCGTCGTGATCGGCGTCACGGGCGAGGTAGGCTCCGGCTCCCCGGGCCGCGGCGTGACCATCGACGACGGCGCCTGGGTCCACCTGGTCGGAAGCGAGATCGCGGCGACCAGCGGCGCCGGGCTGGTGGTGCGCGGCGCTGCCGCGGAGCTGGAGCTGGACGAGATCCTGGTGAGCGATGTGGGAGGCGCCGGCGTGCTGGCACGGGATGCGGCCGAGGTGGTGGCCGATGCGGTGGAGATCCGCGGGGCCGGCGGCCTTGGGGTGGCTGCGGTGGATCCCGGCAGCTCGGTCGACGCTCGCGACCTGGTCATCCGCGACGTGGGAGCCGCCCCGGACGGCGGCTGGGCCCTGGCCGCAATCCAGGGCGCGGAGGTGGACGCTCGGGGCCTGGTGCTGGAGGGCTTCGAGGGCATCGGCCTCTTCGCCGGTGGGGCCGGCAGCCGCCTCGATGTCACCGAGGCGCTGAGCCGGAACGAGGCACCCGCGCCGATCCTGTGGGCCCAACACGAGGAGACCGTCGCCAACATCAGCGGGCTCGTCACCCGCGGCGGTGGTGTGGTGGTCCGGCACGCAGCCGTGTCGCTCGGGCAGGCCCTCCTCGATGGAAGCGCCGTCAAGGCCGTCAGCGATGGTATCGCCGCGCTGGACGCGGACCTGGCGCTGCAGGAGGTGCGGGTTCAGGGATACTCTCGGGCGGGCCTGGCCCTCGAGCAGGGGGGCGGGCAGCTCCTGGCGATCACCTCGTACGGCGGGGCGTACGGGCTGGCCCTCCAGGAGGCCCCGGACGTGTACTTCGATGAGGCCTGCGTCTTCGCCGGCGGCGTCGCCGACGTGGCGGAGGACGAGGGCATCCCCCTGCCCGACGAGGATCTGGGCTGGCCCGAGGCGGTGGACCCATGAAGAAGCTCCTCCCGCTGCTGGCCGCGAGCCTGCTGGCCGCGGGTTGTGTCTCCAATACCTTCCGGATCCCTGACGATGAGCTCGTGCGGATCGTCCGGACCCCGCCCCACCTGCGCGGCGAGGGCCTCAGGGTGGTCCAGCGCATCGGCGGCGACGACGATCCCGGCCCGCCCCCGCCCCACTGGTCACCCTATGTGCACCCCCCGGGCCACCACCTGGTCCACACCGGAGTGCACATCGGCCTCCATCCCCACGTCCACACCGGGGCTCCGGTGGTCTCCGCGGGACCGCCGCCCACCGCACCGGCGGAGGTCCCCGGGCCCGATGGGGGACCCTCCTCGAGCGGCTCCGGCGGCGGGCTGGGCACCACGGGCTTGGGCGGCGCCTCGAGCGGCTCGATGGGGGCCGGCGGCTCGAACCTGGAGTCCCTGCAGCTCGGGCGCATCGACGATGCCAAAGCGATGGCGGTGGTGGTCCTCGCGATGGCCGCGGCGGGCACCTTCATCCTCGCCGCCAACGAGGGCCTGCGCTACGACGGCTGGGTCACGGTGGACGCGAACCACCCTGTGCACCTCATCAGAGGCGGTGGGCACTCGGAGACCGTCCTCCTGTCCGAGCTCGAGGAGCAGGATCTCCGCTACGGCTTCGAGGCT
>CAZEHU010000223.1:4875-5757 GCA_964511605.1 uncultured Myxococcales bacterium | reverse complement strand
ATCGAGGCGCGCATCGATCGCCACAGCCGAGAGCTCGAGGAGCTCAGCCTCGAGGTGCTCGACGTCCTCTATCCGCCCCACGCGGCACCAGCGGCACCAGAGCCCCCCCCGGGGGAACCCACCGCGGCCGCGCCAGCGGAGGCTGCGCTTGCCGCGTCGGCGACAGCGCCCACGGACGCCTGATCCGTGCGCTTCCGCTCGCCTCGCAGTCGGCGCCGCGCCGAGGTGGCCATCGACATCACGAGCCTGGTCGACGTGGTCTTCCTGCTCCTGATCTTCCTGCTCGTCACCACCACCTTCAAGCGGGACGAGCACGCCTTTCCTATCGAGCTGCCGACCTCGAGCATGGAGCAGGTGACGGTCACCACGGACAAGACGACGATCTTCATCACCCGGGACGGCGATCTGCACCTGTTGACCGTGCCCGGCGATCTCGCGGCCGGCGGGCACTCGGAGGGCGAGCGGGGCGGCGGCCCGGCCGCCGCCTCGAGCGAGCCCGTCAGCGAGGTGGACCTCCAGGCACGCCTCGAGGCGCTCAGGGCCCGGCGCCCCGACGCTCCGATCGCCATCCGCGGGGAGAAGGAGACCAGCTTCCAGCGCATGATCGACGTCGTGGCCATGGTCGAGGGTGCTGGCTTCACCAACATCTTCTTCCCCTACGAGAAGGCGGACGGGGAGGGCGGAGAAGGATCACCGCCGCCTCCGCGAGGGGACAAACTTCCGCCTCCGGCCGCTCCGCCGTAGGCTTGCCCCTATGCTGACGCTCTTCGAGGCTCAGGAGACCCGCATGATCCGGCGGGGGGCCGGTGGGCTGCTCCTCGCGGCCGTCATCGGCACGCTGACCGTGGGCCTCTGGGATCCGGCGCGCGCGGCACGGACCGA
>CAZEHU010000223.1:0-4865 GCA_964511605.1 uncultured Myxococcales bacterium | reverse complement strand
CTCGCCAGCACGCCCGCCTCGAGACCCTCGGGGCCCGGCTCGAGCGGAAGAGCCAGCGCCTCGAGCGCGAGCTCTCCTCCTTGTCGAGCGGCCTCGACGGCTGGCGCGAGGTCGCTCGCCGCGAGCAAGGCATGATCATGGACGGCGAGGTGGTCTTCCGCTTCCCGCTCGAGGTGACCCGCGCGCAAGCGCGCTCGAGGTGACCCGCGCGCAAGCGCGCTCGAGGGGACCCGCGCGCAGCGCGGCGTCGGTTCGGTCAGCGCAGCCAGGCCAGGGTCACGCCGTCGCCGCCCTCACCGTCGCGGCCCGCGCGCCAGCAGATCACCATCGGCTCGTCGACGATGAGGCGTCGGACCTCGGCGCGCAGGGCGCCCGTGCCGTAGCCGTGGATGATCCACAGCACCTCGAGGGCCTCGCGGGTCCCACGGGAGATCCCACGGCGTAGCTCTCCGTCCACATCGTCGGTGCGGAGCCCTCGGAGATCGATTGTGGACCCCTCGGTACGCGGCAGGGGCCGTCGCTCCTCGGCACCGAGGGGATCGCCGATCGAGACGCGGCGCGTCTCGGCCGTCTTAGGGCGGACGTACAGGGGCGGCGGGGGAGGGGGGCCGCCGAGCACACCGAGATCCCGCGCCTTGACCGTCATGCGCAGCCCCCCGACCGCCACGGTCCACTGGGCGCCGCGAGGCCCCACCACCTCCCCGGGGCGGCCAAGCGCCCGGACCCAGATGGGATCTCCGGGCGAGGGGGGACCTGATAGATCGCCAGCATCGTGGGGCTCGGGGGAGGAGCGGCCGCCGGCCGGACCCGGGGCCAGAGGAGCGGGGAGGGCAGGGGGGGGCTTGGTCTCCTCCGCCACGCTGCTCTTGGCGGCCTCCTCCGCTCGCTCGGCCGCTTCGAGCACCTCCTTGCGCAGGCGCGCGAGCTCCCGCGGGCTCTTCTCTCGTTGGGCCTCCCGGACCTGGACCCGGATGACCTCGAGCGCGGCGTCTACCTCCTTGCGGACGTCCTCCTGGAGCCGTGCGATCTCCTCGGAGGCCTGGCGCTGGAGGCGCCTCCGCTCCCGATCGAGCCGCGCGCGCGCCGCCTTGGCCTCGTGCGCGGCGGAGGACGCGGCGCGGGCCTCCCGCTCCGCATCCTGGCGGGCGCTCTCGAGGCGCTGGACCGCCGCGGCCAGATCCGTGTCGCCGCTCGCGATGCCCCGGGCGCGCTCGAGCACCGAGGCCGGGAGGCCCAGCCGCTCGGCCACCTCGAAGGGACTCGAGATCCCGGGCGCCCCGATCTCCAGGCGGAAGGTGGGCTCGAGGCGCTCGGCGTCGAAGCCCACCGAGGCGTTGGCGAAGCGCGGAGACTCGTAGGGCAGGAGCTTGAGCCGCTCGTAGTGGGTGGTGACGAAGCCGCGGGCGCCCCGATCCGCCAGGGCCTCGAGCACCGAGATGCCCAGCGCCGCGCCCCGCGTGGGCTCGGTCCCGGTGGCCAGCTCATCGAGCAGCACCAACGAGCGAGGCCCTGCCTGCTCGAGCACGTCGCAGAGGGCCACCACGTGGCCGCTGAAGGTCGACAGATCGCGGTGCAGATCCTGGGCGTCGCCGATCACGGCGTGGATCGCCCGGAGAGCCAGGGCGCGGCTGCCGAGGCCAGCGGTGATTGGGAGGGCCGCGTGCACCATCAGCGAGAGCAGGCCCGCCGTGTCCAGGGTCACGGTCTTGCCGCCCGTATTGGGGCCGGTGACCACCAGGAAGGACTCGCCGTCCTCGAGCACGATGTCGTTGGCGATGACGTCGACGCCGTCGAGCATCAGCACGGGGTTGCGAGCTTCCATCAGGCAGAGGGCACCCTCGCTCGCCACCTCCGGCACGGAGGCCTCCCAGCGGAAGCCCCAGAGGGCACGGGCCTGGAGATGATCGAGGGCGCAGGCGGCCTCGAGCCAGGCCTCCAGGGCCTGGGCCTCGCCGGCGATCCACGCCGAGCGCTCCGCGAGCACCTGGCGGATCGCCTGCTCCACGGCGCCCTCGGCGAGGGTCAGGGCGTTATTGGCCTCCACCAGCTCCCGGGGCTCGATGAAGACCGTCTGCCCCGTCTGGCTGGTGCCGTGGATGATGCCGGGGACCCTCGACTGCAGCTCGGCGCGGATCGGCAAGACGTAGCGGCTCTCGCGCAGGGTGAAGTAGTCCTCCTGGAGGAGCTCCGCGAGCTCGCGATCGGCGATGAGGTCCTGGAGCCGCGCGCGGGTGGACCGGGTGAGCGAGGAGTGGCGACGTCGGGCCGCGCGCAGATCGTCCGAGGCATCGTCGCGCACGTGGCCGGAGGGATCGAAGGTCTCCTCGAGCTCGGTGGCCAACAGGGCCAGGCCCTCGAGCTCCCCGAGGGATCCGAGGCCTGCTGACTCGGCGGCGAGGCCCCCGGCGACCTCCAGCTCGGCGCCGCGCCGCCGGACCTCGCGGACGAGGGTCGTGGCCTGGGTGGCGGTCGTGGCGACCCGGCGCACATCCTCGACGGAGGCGATGCCGCTGCGGCTGCAGACCTCGAGCACGTCGCGTACGTCCTCGAGCCCGGTCAGCGGCAAGCGGCCCCCGGACTCGAGGAGCACGTGGAGCTCGCGGACAGCGCTGTAGCGGCGGTGGATCTCCGAGAGCGACGAGGGAAACCCCAGGGCGGTCAGGGAGCCCGAGAGGCGATCGGCCGCCAGATCGGTGGTGCACTCCGCCCGCACGGAGGCCAGGACCTCGGGCCAGCCGAGGTCGTGGAGGGTCTCCTCAGAGACGAGCAACGAACCCGGATCCAGATCCGAAGCCGCTGCGGGCGTCTGAGGCGGGGAGGGCGCGGGGAGCACGCCCCGAATCTCTCCTAGCCCACGGCCCGGATCAAAAGTTTCCATAATATGGATTATCGGACGTTGTGTGGGGGGGGGGGAGGTGACCTACCCCCAACTTGGCGCTGGAAACCTCACAGCCTCGACGCTAGCTTCCGCCGCCATGTTCAGCGTCCCTCCACCTCGCCCCCTCGGCTCCGCGCTGCTCGCGACCGGGCTGCTCGTGTCCGCAGCGCTAGCCGGTTGCAATACGACCGCCACGGAGGCGGAGCCCGCGAGCTGGGCCGAGGCCTTCGACACCTCGATGGCCGGAGCGCTCTCCTCCGTCTGGGGCTCGGGCCCGAGCGATGTGTGGGTCGTCGGCGGTGTCGGCGAAGGCGGCACGGAGCCCGGTGCGGAGATCTACCACTACGACGGAGACGCCTGGACCGAGGTTCAGGCTCCGGACGTGGGCCTCCTGGTCTGGGTCTTCGGCTGGGGTCCTGGCGCGGCGATGGCCGTCGGCCTCGATGGCGGCGTCGCCGGGTGGGATGGCAGCACCTGGACGGCCATGGACAGCGGTGTGGACGCCGACCTCTGGGGCGTCTGGGGGCGCACGCCGGACGATGTCTGGATCGTCGGTGGCGATCTCGACGGACCGGAGCCGACCCTGCTGCACTTCGACGGCACGAGCTTCACGCCCTCGACCCTCGCGCCCGAGGACAACGAGCGCGGCGCGCGCTCCCTGTTCAAGGTCTGGGGCATCGGGGACACGATCTTCGCGGTCGGCGAGCACGGGATCGTCGTGCGGCTCGTGGGCGAGGCCTGGAAGGCCGTAGGCGCCGGACCCAAGGCCGATGACGACTTCGTGAGCCTGTGGGGCGATAGCGAGGATCGGATCGTGGCGGTCGGTGGGCGCTCGAACGCCCGGATCTCGACGTGGGACGGCGCGGCGTGGACGACCGTGGCCCCGGGGGGCTTTCCGGGCATGAACGCGATCTTCATGGGCCAAAGCGGAACCACGGTGATCGGCGGCGTGACCGGCTTTGTCGGGACCGTGGACCCCTCCACGGGCGCGATCACCTCTGAGGAGGGCCTCGATACGGTCGACGTCCACGCGATTTGGGGAGACGGTGAGGGCCGCTACTACGCGGTCGGTGGCCTCTTCGCAGCGCCTTGGGATCGCGGGATCGCCTGGGTCCGGACAGGTGGCGAGTGATGCGTCCCCGCCTGTCGATGCTGCTCCTCGGCGCCCCGGTGCTGGCCTGCTCGGGTTGCTCGACCGAGCCCGCCCCTCTGGAGGGCCACGGGCCCATGGCGGAAGGCATCTACGCGCCCCTGGGCGAGCCCCTGCCCTCCGCGACAGCAGCCGAGCTCGAGACCTTCGAGCGCGGGCGTCAGGTGGCGCTCAAGCGCTTCGATCGCGCCGCCGGTCTGGGGCCCGCGTTCAACGTAAGCTTCTGTGCCGCCTGCCACGAGCGCCCCACCATCGGCGGCAGCGCGGGCACCTACCGGAACTTCTTCCTGGGGGGGCGCCTGACCTCCGATGGCGCCTTCATCGCCACCGAGTCGGCCGGCGAGGCCGGCGGCGTCATCCGCATGTACCACTACGGTGATGGCTCTCAGCCCCGCCCCGAGGTGCCCGAGACCACGGACATCGTGGCCCAGCGCAACCCGATCCCCTTCTTCGGCAGCGGCCTGCTCGCGGAGCTGTCCAACGCAGAGCTCCTCGAGCGCGCGGATCCCGATGACGCCGATGGCGACGGCATCAGCGGCAAGCCCAACTTCGATCAGGGTTTCGTCGGCCGCTTCGGCCGCAAGTCGCAGACCGTCTCGATCGAAGGCTTCATCCGCGGCCCCCTGTTCAACCACCTCGGGGTCACCACGGATCCCCTGAGCGAGGCCCAGCGCGCCGCCCTGCCCGTCGACAGCTCCGGCGGCGGTGAGACCGCAGCGAGCCTGGCCGTCCTCCGCCAGTTCGCACAGGCCGCGGCACCGAGCGGTCCGCTCACCGACGACGATGGGGTGCCGGATCCCGAGATGAGCACCGACGAGCTCTTCGATCTCGTCAGCT
>CAZEHU010000222.1:0-5765 GCA_964511605.1 uncultured Myxococcales bacterium | reverse complement strand
ACAGAGGGAGAAATCACCACCAACTCGCCAGAGGAGACGATTTGAGCTTCGAGGGACGACTTGGGGACGATGCCACCCTGCGCGAGCTCGGGGAGCGCCTCGCCCGCACGCGCCTCCAGCGGGGAGCGACCCAAGCGACCCTCGCGCGCGAGGCGGGAGTCTCGAAGCGCACCCTGGAGCGCATCGAGGCGGGGCGGGGCGGGCAGGTCACCAGCTTGATCCGCGTCCTGCGGGCCCTGGGGCTGCTCGGCGGGCTGGAGGCCCTGGTCCCGGCCCCGGGTCCGAGCCCGATGGAGCTGCTGGCGCGTCGTGGAGCCGAGCGCAAGCGGGCTCCACGGACGCGGGCCCCCGGCGCGGGCGCCGCCTGGACCTGGGGCGACGAGAGGGCGGAGCCCGGGGAGGACCCGCGGTGACCAGCGTCGCCGAGGTCCGGCTGTGGGGGCGCACCATCGGCGCCGTCTCGCTATCGCAGGGCGAGCGCTGCGCCGCGTTCGAGTACGCGCCCGCGTTCGTGGGCAGCGGGATCGAGGTGGCGCCCCTGACGATGCCCCTCGCGCGTCGGATCTACACCTTCCCTGGTCTGCCACGGGACGCGTTCGCGGGACTGCCCGGCCTGCTCTCCGACTCGCTGCCGGATCGCTTCGGTACCGCCCTCATCGACGCCTGGCTGGCGACCGAGGGGCGCGAGCCAGGCTCCTTCGATGCGGTCGAGCGCCTATGCTACATCGGGCGCCGTGGCATGGGCGCGCTGGAGTACCTCCCGACCCGCAGGGGGCGCGACGGTGCCGATCGCCCACTCGACATCGGGGCGCTGGTCCGGCTCGCCTCGACCGTGCTGCGGGATCGGCGCTCCCTGGAGGCGTCCTTCGGCACGGCCGCGGGGCGCGTCCGGGGTCTGGCGGACATCCTGCGGGTGGGCACCTCGGCGGGCGGCGCCCGGGCCAAGGCGGTCATCGCCTGGAACCCGACGACAGGGGAGGTGCGCTCCGGCCAGCTCGACGCGGCCGAGGGCTTCGAGCACTGGCTGCTGAAGTTCGATGGCGTCGATGGCAACCGGGACCGGGAGCTGGACGATCCGCAGGGCTTCGGCGCCATCGAGCTGGCCTACGCGCGCATGGCCACGGACGCCGGCATCGAGATGAGCCCCTGCCGTCTGCTCGAGGAGGGGGGCCGCCGCCACTTCATGACCCGCCGCTTCGACCGGCCGGGCCCCTCGTCCAAGCTGCATATGCAGACCCTCGGAGCCCTGGCGCACCTGGACTTCAACGCCGCCGGGGCCCACAGCTACGAGCAGGCCTTCGACGTGCTACGGCGGCTCGGGCTGCCCAAGAAGGCCACCGAGCAGCTCTACGCCCGCATGGTCTTCAACATCGTCGCCCGGAACCAGGACGACCACGTGAAGAACATCGCCTTCTTGATGGACCGGCGCGGCGGCTGGGCCCTGGCGCCGGCCTACGACCTCACCTGGGCCCACAACCCTGCGGGCGCCTGGACCTCGCGCCACCAGATGTCCGTAGCGGGCAAGCGCGCGGGCTTCACCCTGGCGGATCTGCGTCAGGTGGCGCGGACCGCAACGCTGCCGCGAGGGCGTGCGAGCCGGCACTTCGAGCGGGTCCGCGACGTGGTCGCGCGCTGGCCGGAGTACGCCGAGGCCGAGGGGGTGCTCGACGCCCACCGCGAGGGGATCGCCGCGACGCACCGGCTGGAGCTCGAGGCCTAGCCCTCAGCCTGCCCACCTTGGGCGACGCACGACATCGAGGGCGTCGATGGGTGATGTAACTCCTCGGTGAACTCCACCCGCGCGCGCCGCTTGCGCCCGCCGCGAGAGCGGAGCAGGCGACGGCGACGGCTACGCGGCTTCCTGGCGGACTCGCCGGAGCTCTCCGGCGAAGGGACGCCCTCCGCGGCGGCGGAGGAGGCGCGGCGCCGAGCGCGGGCGGCCTGCTTCTCCAGGCGCGCGTGGAGACGATCCGCGGCGCGGCTCGCGGAGCGCAGGCGCCGCGCTCGGGCCTCGAGGCGAACGAGGAGCTCGGGATCCGCGGGGACCGGGCCCTCCGCCGGGTTGTCCCCCGGGACCTGCCTCCTCGCCAGGCGAGCGAGCGCGGCCACGTCCTCCTCCTCGAGGCCGATCTGCTCGAGATCGTCGAGCAGCCGCAGCTTCGCGGTGGCCTGCGGAGCGAAGAGGCGATGGCCACGATCGGTGATGAGCCCAGGAACCACCATGCCGCGGGCCAGCCACCCCTCGAGGCGCTCGGCCGGCAGGCCGGCCTTGTCCGCCAGCTCGGCGGCGCTGAGGAAGACCGCCGTCTTGCGGAACAGGCGGCGCTTTCGCTTGGGCAGGCCCACCCGCTTGGCGATCGCCGCGATGTCCTTTGGTTGGTAGCCGAGGTCCACCAGCTCCAGGACCCTCTCCAGCTCGTCGCGGGCCCCGGCGAGATACAAGGCCTCCCCGCTCTCGTCCCGCGCGACGACCTGCAAGAGGCCCAGGCGCTCGAGCTCCGCCACGAAAGCCGGCTGGGGATCGAGCCCTTCGAAGAGGTCGGCGAAGCGGATGGTGCGCTGGGTCATGGGTCGAGCAAGGTGTAGCGGACCGTCAGGCCCTCGAGGTGGGGAGCGATCTCCCCTCCCATGGAGCTGAGGAGCGCCCGGAACCGCGCCACCTGGCCGATGGCAGCCATCACGCTGCCGCTCGACCCAACCGGATGCCACGCGGGATCAGCATCGAGCTGGTAGCTCACCACGAGCTGCGAGCCCTCCGGCAGGTCGTCGTCCCAGCTCAGGTCCAGCCAGGCAGCCACGCCGCCGACGTCCTGGGGCTCGGAGGTCCACAAGGCGCTGTTCGAGGCCACGCATTGGGCGCTGAAGCCCGTGAGATCGCCGTTGTAGGCGTAAGGCTGGTGCAGATCGCCCTGTCCGAAGTGATCGAGCTTCCCGCCCGGCGCGATGCGGGTCACCGAGCCCTGGTTCAGGTTGACCGAGTAGGCATTGCCGAGGGTGTCGACCGCCACTCCCTTGGGCCCGAGCCCTTCGACGGGCAGCACATGGAAGTCGAGCGTCGCTGTCGCAGGATCCCACACCACCAGGCCGCCCATGCCGGGAACGGCTCCCCACACGAAGCCCCCGAGCCCGACGGTCACCCCATGGACGAAGCTGGTGGTCGTCCAACTCCCGATCACCGCGCCCGTGGCGGCGTCGACGGCGCTCAACATGGGTCCGCCCACCCAGACGGTGCCCGCCCCATCCGTGGCGATGCCGTAGTACGAGAGCGGCTGGAACCAGTCGATCTCCCACGCGTCCGGATCCACGCGGGTCACGCCCCCGCCCGCCACGTACAGGCCAGTCTCGTCCACCGCCAGCCCATAGGCCGTCGAAGGCAGGATGAGCGGACTGCCGAGGCTCAGGCCGGTCTCCGGATCGAGCTCCCACACCATGCCCGGTGAGTGGCAGGAGGCGTACACCCTCCCATCCGGGCCTCGCGCGACACCGCGGCTGATCTCGCAGCCCGGAAGATCGAAGCTCCAGAGCAGGGCGCCATCCAGGTTGTGCTTCTGCACCACCCCATCTCCCCGGCAGGCCACCAGCACGTCGGTATCGGGCTGGAGCACCACCCGGCTCGGGTTGTCGCAGGTGGGCCAGGGCTCGCCCACCAGCTCCAGGGTCTCGAGGTCGAAGACGGCGATCTCGTCGGACGACGAGGAGGGCACCACCATCCGGGGCACGAAGGGACAGGCCTCGGACGGATCGAGGGCGAGATCCACCGCGAAGGAGAGCACCTCCACCTGGCCCTCACACGCCCCGGCAGGCACCGGTGTGCCCCCGAGGGCGGCGCACTCCGCCTGCTCGACCTCGGCGAGCTCCCCCCCCGCGGTGGCGCAGCAGGCGCCCTCGGCGCACCACATCGAGGCCTCCCCGCGCACCGGGACCCCTGAACCACCGTAGCAGCTCGCGCGGCTCATGGTGGCGAAGACGCCGGGCGCCGCCTGGCAGCAGACCTCCTGTTGGCAGAGCTCCTCGACGAGGGGCTGGCCGGTCCCCGCGTTGCACTCGCCGACCGGCAGCGCCACCACCTGCCCCCCAGGGAGCTGGCAGCAGGTGGGGGCCTGGCAGACGGACCAGGGCGCGGCCTTGCCCCCCTCGCTCACGCAGCTATTCTTGCCCGTGAGCTGGAGCACCCCATCCTCGAAGAGGCAGCAGAGCCCGTCGTCGCAGGTGCCCTCGAAGCCGGTCTTGAAGTCGAAGTCTTTGCACCTCGGAAGGCAGCTCCCCTGGTAGCACATCATGCCGAGGTCGCTGCAGTCCTGGAGGCCCTGGTTGCCCTCCTCGCCGGCGCAGATCTGCAGATCCCCCTTGCACGCGATGCTCTCCGAGGGGCAGTCGATGCAGCTCCCCTGGGAGCAGCGCATGCCCTGGGCCACGCAGTCCTCCACCACCTGCTGGAAGCCCGAGATCTGGCACTCGACCACCTTATCGGCCTTGCAGCTCCGCACCCCCTCGGACAGGCAGTCCAGGCAGGCGCCGCCCTTGCACTGGGTCCCGGCGCCGCAGGTGGTGAAGGGCTCGAAGCCCTGGCCCTGGGGGTCGCACTCGACCACGGTAGCCCCGTCGCAGAGGCGAGCGCCGGGCGCGCAGCCGGTGCAGCCCGCCGGATCGCAGAGGCCCGGCTTGCAGATCCAGGGCTCCCACGAGGTCCCGCCGGAGCCGCAGGCCATCAGGAGATCACCGAAGCACAGCCCCTGCCCCGGGGTGCAGAGGCGGGGCAGGCAGTGGCCCTCCACACATTGCTCCCAGACCGCGCAGTGCACATCGATCACACACTGTTGGCAGAGGCCGGGGGCGACGCAGCTCGGGTGCAGAGGATCGCAGTCTTCGTCGGTGGCGCAGCCGAGCTCCGGCTCCGGCTCCGGCTCCGCCGCGTCCTCCTCGGTGGCCCCGCCGCCACCCGAGACCACGACGGCAGCGCCGCCGCGCCCCTCGGCGTCGGGCTCCGTGCCCTTGTCGGGGTCGGTATCGGTGCAGCCGGCGAGCGCCATGCCGACAAGGACAGCGAGCAGCCGCGCGTTCGGGAGGGCCCGCCTCATGAGGCCGCCCCCCGGAGCGCGCGCCGCAGGATCTTGCCGCTCGGGCCGAGGGGCAGCGCCTCGCGCACCACCACCTCCCGCGGCACGGCCGGTCGGCTGACCCGTCCGCGGCAGAAGTCGATGAGCTCCCGCTCGAGCTCCGCCCCCGCGTCCTCGGCCTCCCGCCGGAGCACCACGTGCGCCACCCCCACCTCCCCCAGGTCGTCGTCCGGCCGGCCGACCACCGCGGCGTGCAGCACGGCCGGGTGGTGGACCAGGGCATCCTCCACCTCGGAGGGGTAGATCGTATAGCCGCCGATGAGCAGCACGTCCTTGGTGCGATCGAGGACCTCGAGCCGGCCGGCCTCGTCGAGGCGGCCCACGTCCCCCGTGTGCAGCCAGCCCCCGGCGAGGGCGCGGGCCGTAGCCTCCGGGGCGTTCAGGTACTCGGTCATCAGGTTGGGCCCGCGGACCACCACCTCGCCGACCTCGCCGGCGGGGAGGGGCTCGCGCGCTTCATCCAGGATGCGCACCTCGACGCCGGGAACGGCACGCCCGACCGAGCCCAGCACACGCCGATCGGGGGGCGCGTTCATCGTAGAGAAGCTCGCTTCGGTCAACCCGTAGCCCTGCCGCACCTCACAGCCCAGGCGCGCCTCCGCGCGGACCGCGACGTCCCGCGGCAGGGGGGCCCCGGCGGAGAGCACC